>NZ_JBSXOQ010000046.1:0-84867 GCF_056859495.1 Sphingobium sp. L-44
CGATCGGCGATGATGCGTCAGGCGTCATGATCGAGATCGGATATCTCGCATGAGCGGCTGGGGCATGAGGGTGAAGCGCGCAGGCGTAGTCGAGCAGGACCCGTTCACAAACATGGGGCGGATCATCGGCCGGGTGAATACCAACGGCGCCAATGGCTCTGTCACCGATGATGGCCTGCTGACCGGCACGCCCGAATGGCAGGTTGTGCTGCTCAGCACGCCATCGGCCGCGTCGGCCGCGCCGACGATCAGCGTATCGGGCAACAAGTTGTCCTGGGAATATCCCAGCGGCGCCAGTTGGCCCGCCGTCATCGTCTATTGGGTGCGCTGAGATGGCGAGGTTCGGCGCCAGATTTAAGAACGCCGCCACCGGTTCGGTGCAGATCGACGATCTGTACGCGAACATGGCGCTTCTCTCGAAGTCGTCTCACACTGTGGGCGCTTCGGTCGGTAACGACCTGCGCAACACCACTGTCACCTTCACGGCGACGGATATGCCGACGATCGCCTTCAGCTGCACGGCGCCCACGTTCCTCGCTTGGGTCGTGCGGGACAACAGCGCCAACACATGGGCCTTCACCTTCTCGACCTATACGACCAACACATCGCTGGCGATCACCGTCTATCGCTTTGCTGAGCCGCCGGAACTTGGGCCGGGCTGGGGGATCAGGATCAAGCGCAATGGCGTGGTCAAATATGATAGCCGGCACAAATATGCCTCTATCCCCGCCTCGCTGAGGGGCACGTTCGACACCAGCTCCGAGATCGGCGCGGCCGGCCCGTCCACGACGCTGGCATCCGGCAAGACCTATGCTCTGATGATGGGGTCGAGAACCGGCCGCAACACGCGTGTCGTGACGCCGGTGTCCGGCGCCCAGAATGGCTACAATGACAATATGTCGTCGGCCGCGCTGGCAGCCGCGATCAACGGCAACGCGATCACGTCGCGCTACTGCCTCACGCAATTCAGCACGACCTTCTTTCCGGTCCCGCCATCACCGCCTGCGCCCTCCGGCTACAGCTACAACCAGCGCCAATATTCCTGGGCAATCCTCGACGTAACCAACTTCTGACTGAAGGAAACAATGAATGCATAATCTCGTGAAACTCGTGCAATCCAGCGGCAAGGCCATTTTGCTGCCGGCTGATGCCATCGCGGGCGGCATCCTGCGGACGCTCGAACCGCATGAGCGCAAGAAGAACCCGGAAGCAAAGAGCTTCGCCTGGATCATCATGTCGGGCCAGGCGCAGACAGCGCTGCTGCGCGAAAGCCTGGGCTTCATCCTCAATAAGGCTGGCGGTAACAGTGGTGACCGCGTCGTGCTCAAGGGGCTGGGTGGCACCAAGGTCTCGATGCCACGCGGCGCTTTCGTTCATGCGATCGAGAGCGAGCGCGTTCTTCGGGAAGACGACAAGCCCAACGGCAAGGAAATCTCGCGCGAGGATGCGACGATCCTCCAGACCAACCTGCATAGCCCGAACGGCCCGGTGGCCTTCTTCGTCGAGGAAAGTGCTGCCGATTTGTTCGACATCTTCAATGCCGATGCGTCGGAAGATGATGGCAGCGTGGAATATGACGACGATGGCAATCCCATCATTTCCGACGAGCCGGCCACGCCCACCAAGAAGCGGGCGAAGGCCTGATCCTCAGCCCCGCACCTGCGACCAATTCGGGCCGTCCTGGACATTATAGGCGTCCATCAGCTCGTTAAGCGCGCTGCGCGGCTGCTCCAGGCGGGTCAGGTGCGCGCCATCCAGATTGATATTGCTGATATGGTAGGCCCGGCCCTTGTCGTCCAACAGGACGGCCACAAGGCGGGTTGCCCCAAGATGACTGGCAAGATCGCCGTCGGGGATCGGGCCATCGGGCGGGGGCGCGCAGTCCGCCCAGCGCTTCATCTTATCAACTTCAGACTGCTTATCCGCCATGGCCTGCTCCGGATTTCGGGGAGCGGGCACCTTATCACTGCAACCGGAGAATAACCATGAGCGAACATGATTTGGCGAAGGCGTCTACGGACCTCACGGCGGCTGCCTGCGCAGCCGCCAGCGCCTCGTCGGAACTCGAAGGCATCAAAAGTGATGCCCTGACACGGGACGTGCCCTCGACGCTCAGCGAGCGCATCGCCCGCCTTGAGTCTCAAATGGCTACCGTGATGAGCAGCCTCAGCACCAACGCTGGCATTTTGAGCACCCTCGTCTCGAAGAAGGGAGAATAACCATGAGCACTACAAAACCGACCCCGGCTGAGCTGCTGGCCCAACGCAACGAAATCGATCGCCAGATCGCCATCGCCAACTTGGACGGCCTCAAGGCCATCCAGGCTGCGCTGAAGTCCGGCAAGGTCGCCACCCTGGCCACCGATCTGGAAGCGCTGCTGCCCCAACTGGCCCCGTCCGGCGAGATGGGATCGCCGCACAGCCAGGCCAACAACGTCATCACGACCGTTCGCAACGTCAGCAACTTCTTCGACGCTGAAGTGGCGCGCGTGCAGGCGATCGTCGACGCGCAGGCGGCCGCCTGACGCATGTCTGATCCGGGCTCGGCCGCCGGCGAGGCAGGGGGAATTATCGCCGGGGCTGTGGCCGTGCTTTATGCCTTGGGCAAGGGCGCGGCCTGGCTACTCAACTGGAAAGACGCGCGGGCGCAATCCCGTGCCGCCAAGCTTCAGGTCTGGCACGATGAACTTGCCAGAAAGGAAAAGGATCAAGACGAACGCGACCGGCAATATCGGCAGCATATCGAAACCCAGCTGCGCCGGCTGGCCCTCGAAAACAGGGTGCTGCGGCGGGCATTTGAACTGGTGGCCGAGCCGTTGCGCCGGCTGGAGCCGGACAATCCGAAACTGGCGCAGGCGCAATCCATGCTCGATCGCGCTTTCCCGCTCGATCCGGGCCTGCCGATCGACATGGGGGCGCTCCTTTCGATGATCGACGAACCGGGCGGCGAAGCCGAACTGGTCTGATCCACCGCACTACCAAGCTGACAGGGCGCCTCGGGCGCCCTTTTTCATGGAGCACAGAATGCAGAAAATCACCCAATGGCGCCAAGTGTGGCGCTGGTGGAGTGTGCGGCTTAGCGCACTTGCCACAATGGTCTGGGCATATCTTCTGGCATCGCCGGATTTGCTTTGGACTGTCCTCAATAGCCTGCCGCCCGACTTGCGTGACGTGGTGCCGCCGATCGCGCCGGTTGCCGTGTTCTTCGTCGTGACGATCGCGCGGAACCTTCAGCAGGGCCGCGACGATGGCAAATAAGAAGATCGTCTTCGGCGGCACCGGCACCGCTCTGGGCGCCGCTGTCGCCATCATCCTTGCCGGCATCTATCATGATGAGGGCGGCTATGTGAACCATCCGGCCGACCCCGGCGGGGAAACACAGCGCGGCGTGACCAAGTCTGTGGCGCGAGAAGAGGGATACAAAGGGGCTATGATCGCCTTTCCCAAGCAATGCGATGCAGACACGCCGATCTGTTCGGACAAGGTCTATTTCGAACGCTTCATGAAGCGGCCGGGTTACCTGCCCATCATCGCCGCATCGCCAGCGGTGGGCGAAGAGCTTGTCAATTCGGCTGTGAACTTCGGCCCGGCCCGTCCTTCGGCTTGGTTGCAGCAGTCCGTCAATGCGCTGTGCCCAACGGCGCGGCTTAAAGTCGATGCGAAGGTGGGCGCAGGGACGCAGAGCGCATTCATTTCCTGCCAGCAGAGCCTGGGCAAAGTCAGCTTCTGCCTTCGGATGCTTGACCAGATGGATGGGCGGCAGAAGGCCGAATATGACCGGCTTGTCCGCGTCAATCCGCGCCTCAGGGTTTTTCATCGCGGGTGGATCAGCAAGCGGATCGGCAATGTCGATCGCGCCAAGTGTCATGTCGAGCGATGAGCAGCTTGGCAACGATTGCGGGCGGACTGGATAAATTTGGAACGGCGAGCGTGAAAGCGGTCAATTTCTACATCTCAGTTGAGCGCCCAGAATTGCTGGATTTTGACGGGATTTGATTAATTGCGACCTACCCCGCGCCACAGATAAATTTGTTAACTGTGGCGCGGCATTGCTTCCTGCATTAGGCGATAGGGCGAGCAGGGAGGTTTCCATGACGACGATTATCAGTATTTTCAATAACAAGGGCGGCGTCGGCAAGACGACGTATATGTATCATGTTGCGCATATGCTTGCGGAGCGGGGCAACAAAGTCCTGATGGTTGATTGCGATAGCCAGTGCAATCTGACGGCATACAGCCTGAGCGACACAGAAATCAGGCGCGCTTGGGCTGCCGAAGGAAACAGCATCTTCCGCAACATCGAGCCGGTTTACCGAGCTTTGGGCGACATCCGGCAGCGCAGTCCATCCCGCGTCCAGCACGCGAAGGGCGACCTGTTTATCATTCCGGGTGACCTTCGCCTCAGTGATTTTGAAGATCGGTTGGGCGATACATGGAACTCTGCAAAGGGTGGCAGCGAGTCCGACGTTCGCGCGCAATCGGCCATTCACCGTTACGTGGAATTTGCTGCCGAAAAGGTTGGCGCCGACATCGTTCTAATGGACCTGGGTCCGAACCTAGGCGCCCTCAACCGTGCGGTGCTAGCATCATCCACCTACTTCATCACGCCGGTGGCCCCAGATTTGTTCTCCATCCAAGGCACTGAGAACCTAGGGAACAAGCTGGTGGCATGGCGAAAGGATTGGGATCAAGTCAATCAGGCGTGGCGTGGCAATGAAATTAGCATTCCGAACGGGAGCCCCACCTACCTTGGCTATGTCATTCAACAGCATAACGTGCGGTCAAACCCGGAAGGAATGACTGCTGGGTGGCAGATTTATGGTAATGAGCTAGTGCCTGCCATCATGAACAACATTGTCGCAAAGCTGAGGCCTATCGGACAGGTGATTAACTGGACCAGCGTTGATGACTACAAGCTCGGTCAAATCCCGAACCTGCATAGTCTCATTCCATATTCCATGGACGCCAAGAAGCCCATTTTCTACTGCAATGGGTCTGACGGCTTGAAGGGCGCTCATATCACCAAGGCACGAGAGAGCGTCGAGCATTTCGAAGATATCGTCGAAACTCTGGAACAGGTTATCGACCCGGATTTTTGACACGCAGAAGGCGATAAAGTGTCCGGTGTCATTCCGGTGAAAGCGCTCGATTTTCACGGTTCGTTCACGGTTAAATAGCGCACGGTTGAAAACAAAAATAACGGTTTTCTGCCATTTTCTGACATAAGCCATGTGTTGACATCGCAGGGGTCGCAAGTTCAATCCTTGCCACGCCCACCATGATAAGGCCTTGGAAGTCTCCGGATTTCCGAGGCCTTATTTTTTGCCCTTTTCCGGCTATGACGCGCAGCAGCGAGACGGAGACCAGCAGATGACGGCGACATGTGGGATGATGGGCGGACGGCGGGTGCTGTTCGTGATGGCGATCGACGCCGAATATGGCCCGCATCTGCAAGCCCGGATCACCCCGTTGATGACCGGCGTCGGCCCGGTCGAGGCGGCGCTGGCCATGGCCGTGACGCTCGACCGGATGGCGCAGGCGGGCACCCTGCCGGATCTGGTCGTATCGCTCGGCTCCGCCGGGTCGCGCGTCGGCATGTTGGGTGAGGTCTATCAGGTCGCCAGCGTCTCCTGGCGCGACATGGATGCCTCTCGTCTGGGCTTCACCAAGGGGGTGACACCGCTGATCGACCATCCGGTCGATATTCCGCTGGTCACGCCGCTCGAAATCCGCGCCCTGCGCCTGTCGACCGGTGCCAATGTCGTGGGCGGCGAGGAATATGCGGCGATCGACGCCGACATGGTCGACATGGAAACTTTTGCGATCGCCCGCGCCTGCCAGCGCTTCGGCGTGCCGCTGATGGGGTTGCGCGGCATTTCCGATGGGCCGGGCGAGCTGAACGACATGCTCGGCTGGACGCAGTTGCTCTCGCTGATCGACGAAAAGCTGGCAGTGGCTGTCGATGCCCTGGGCGAGGCGCTTTAACAGCCGCCCGGCTGGCGCGCGGCGCCGCGCGGCCAGGACAGTTCATAGGTAACGAGGAAGCCATCATGGTCGGACAGTTCCGGCCCGCTCGGCCCGCCATCGAACATCGCTTCCACCCGGATCGGGCGAACCGAGACCCGATCACCCGGCCAGAAGAATTGCAGATCCTGCGTATCCATCCACGGCTCGTCGCCATCCCAGGACATGCGTACATCGCAGCCTGACGCGGCATCGGCGCAGACGCGATGGACCAGGTTGAGCGCCTGGTAGCGGGAGAAATTCTCCCAGCGCGGTTCGGAATGGCGCATGTTGAAATCGCCGCCGAAGATCAGCGGATAGGCGTCGTCATGGCTGGCATCGATGAAGGCCGAGGCTTCGAGCGCCTGCCGTTCATGGGCGGCGAGATTGCGCGGTCCGGGCGCGCGGGAGGCCCCGCGCGAGTTCATGTGCGTGTCATAGATGTCGATCGGCGTCGGCACGCCGGGCATGGCGATGCGGGCCAGCACGATCCCCTTGTTCGACAGGCAATCGAGGCCAGCGCAGGATTTGCGCCCATAGGCGCGCCTCTGTGTCAGGAGAATCGGATAGCGCGAGGCGACCGCCAGGCCGCTGCCGGAAAAATGAACGCCGATCTCGCCCCGGTCGATATGCGACTTGCCCGGCAGCTTGTCCTTGGTCGACCCGCGCGCGCGGGTCGTGCGATGCGGGCCGGCGGCGATCGCCGGATAGCCGGTATCGGCCACCGCCTGCTTCGCCGATCCGCTGAACATTTCCTGGAACAGCACCACGTCGGGTGCCGTCCCCGCCGCGCGCATGGCGGCCAGACGCTCCGCTATCTGCTCGAGCGAGGGTCCACGCCCGCTGCGTGCCGGCCAGCCCAGCCCCTCGATATTATAGGTCAGCACCGACAGGGTGGTGGTGATCCGCTGCGCATCCGGTGCGGCGAGCGCAGGCGCGACTGCCGCGCTACAGGACAATTCCCGATAGGGGGCCGGCGTCGCACAGGCCGACAGCAGCAGCGGCGCCACACAGGCGCCGAACCGGTGGAGGAAGCGGGAAGTAGCAGCCATATGCTCCTCGTCATCGGATCGGCGCATCATGACGCGAAAGGGCGCCGGCGACAACCGGCGTCTGGACGGGATCAGTCGCCCTCGAACAACAGGATCGCGCGCGAGGGGACACCGTCCTGCTCCAGCGCGGCAAGCCCGCCCAGATCCGGCAGGTCGATCGCGAACAGCGCCATCAGCACCTGTGCGCCCTGCTCGCGCAGCAACCGCGCCGCCGCCTGCGCCGTCCCGCCGGTGGCGATCAGGTCGTCGACCAGCAGCACACGCGCGCCCTGTGGCACCTGTCCTTCATGCAGTTCCAGCCGGTCGGTGCCATATTCCAGCACATAGTCGATGCCGACAGTCTTGCCCGGCAGCTTGCCCTTCTTGCGGACCGGCACGAAACCCTTGCCCAGCTTCAGCGCCAGCGCCGCGCCCAGGATGAAGCCGCGCGCCTCCACGCCGACGATCAGGTCGGGGTCGAGCGGTCCTGCCACCTTCGCCATCTGGTCGATCAGTTCGGCCAGACCCGGCCCATCGGCCAGCAGGGTCGTGATGTCGCGGAACTGGATGCCCGGCTTGGGGAAGTCGGGGATGGTGCGGACCAACGCGGTCAGACTGTCGATGCTCATGGTTGAAGCCCCATAAGGAAAGGGCGCGCTCCCGACAAGGAAGCGCGCCCCGTTCTTTCATGCCATCGGGCGAACGTGCGGTCAGGCCGCCTTCTTCTTGTCTGCCCAGATATTCTGATAGGCCATATAGGCCAGCCCCGTGGCGATCAGCAGGAAGAGGATCGTCGCCACGCCCGCGCGGCGGCGATTTTCCAGCTTCGGCTCGGCCGTCCAGGTGAGGAAGGCGGCCACGTCCTGCGACATCTGGTCGATGGTCGGCTTGGTGCCGTCGCCATAGGTCACCTGGCCATCGGCGGACAGCGGCGGCGCCATGGCAAGGTTCAGGTTGGCGAAATAGGGGTTGAAGTGCAGCCCCTCGGGCGTCTTGGCATCCGGGAAATGCTTGAGCAGTTCGGCCGGCTGTTCCTGGAAGCCCGTCAGCAGTGAATAGACATAGGCCGAACCATGATGGCGCGCCTTGGTCATCAGCGAGAGATCCGGCGGGATCGCATTATTGTTCGCCGCCGCCGCCGCGACATTGTTCGCGAAGGGGGACGGGAAATAATCGGCCGGAATGCCATCGCGGGTCGAGGCCTCACCCGTCGCCGGATCGACGCTGGGGGTCTTGATCGCCCAGTTCTTGGCGATCGCCTTGATCTCCGCCTCGTTATAGCCAATGCCAGCCAGATCGCGGAAGGCGACGAACTTCAGGCTGTGGCAGGCCGAGCAGACCTCCTTGAACACCTGGAAGCCGCGCTGGAGCTGCTGATTGTCATAGCGACCCAGCGGCCCGTCGAACGAGAAGGAGACATGCTTGGGGGCCAGGTGGAACTCATGCTCCACCGTCTTGGCCGGAGGCTCCACCACGTAGGAATAGGCACCCACGAGGAAGGAGATGAGCAGCCAGCCGGCGAAGAAGAGGCCGACAAGGAATGCGCCGATGCGTACCATGCTTGTCTTCCCCCTTATTCGGCCGGGACTGCGGCGGGTTCGCCGTCAGCCTTGGCATATTTGGCCAGCACCGCCTCGGTGATCGAATTGGGCAGCGGCAGCGGCTTTTCGAAGCGCGCGATCATCGGCAGGATGATCAGGAAATGCGCGAAATAATAGGCCGCGGCGACCTGGCTGATCATCACATAGGGCTCTTCCGCCGGCGCACCGCCGCAATAGCCCAGGATCAGCACGTCAAGCACCAGGATCCAGAAGAACGTCTTGAAGGTCGGCCGATAGCTGCCCGAACGCACCGGCGAGGTGTCGAGCCAGGGCAGGAAGAAGAGCAGCAGGATCGATGCGAACATCGCCAGCACGCCCAGCAGCTTGGCCGGCACGAAGAAGAAGTCGACGGTGAAGGCGCGCAGGATCGCGTAGAAAGGCCAGAAATACCATTCGGGCACGATATGCGCCGGGGTCGAGAGCGGGTTCGCCTCGATATAATTGTCCGGGTGGCCCAGATAATTGGGCGCAAAAAACAGCAGGATCGCGAACAGGATCAGGAAGACGCCCGCCCCGAAACCGTCCTTCGCGGTATAATAGGGATGGAAGGGCACGGTATCCTGCGGGCCCTTCACCTCGACGCCGGTCGGGTTGGAGGAACCGGGAATATGCAGCGCCCAGATATGCAGGATCACCACCGCTGCGATCACGAAAGGCAGCAGGAAGTGGAGCGAGAAGAAGCGGTTCAGCGAGGCATTGCCGGGGGCGAATCCGCCCAGCAGCCAGGTCTGGATCGGCTCGCCCACCACCGGGATCGCGCCAAACAGGCCGGTAATGACCTTGGCGCCCCAATAGCTCATCTGTCCCCAGGGCAGGACATAGCCCATGAAGGCGGTCGCCATCATCAGCAGGAAGATGACGAGGCCGAGCAGCCAGACCATCTCGCGCGGCGCCTTGTAGCTACCGAAATAGAGGCCGCGGAAAATATGCAGATAGACGACGATGAAGAAGAAGCTGGCGCCGTTGGCATGGGCATAGCGCATCAGCCAGCCCGCATTCACGTCGCGCATCGTCTGTTCGACGGTGCCGAAGGCGACCAGCGTGTTGGCGCCATAATGCATCGCCATGACCACGCCGGTGACGATCTGGATCAGCAGCGCCAGGCCGGCGAGCACACCGAAATTCCAGAAATAATTGAGGTTGCGCGGCACCGGATAGCCGGCACCGACGGCATTGTAGACGAGGCGCGGCAGCGGCAGCTTCTCGTCGACCCACTGCATCAGCGGATGCTTGGGGGTATAATGTTCAGCCCATGGAAAGCTCATGATGGTCCCCCTCAACCCACAAGAATGGCAGTGTCGGAAGTGAAGCTATACTTCGGCACTTCCAGATTCTTGGGGGCAGGCCCCTTACGGATGCGGGCGGCCGTGTCATAGGACGAGCCGTGGCAGGGGCAGAAATAACCGCCGAATTCGCCGCGATTTTCGCCCTCGCCCGCGCCCAGCGGCACGCAGCCCAGATGGGTGCAGACGCCCATGGTGATCAGCCACTGCTTCTTGCCGTCGACGGTCCGTTCCGCCAGCGTCTGCGGATCGCGCAGCGTGGACGGGTCGACCTTGTCGGCCTCGGCAATTTCCTTTTCGGTGAGCTGGCGAACGAACAGCGGCTGCGACCGGAAGGTGGTCTTGATCGCCTGGCCCGGCTGGATCGCGGAAAGATCGACCTCGGTCGATGCGAGCGCCAATACGTCGGCGCTGGGATTCATCTGATCGATGAGCGGGAGAATGACGCCGACGGCGCCCACCCCTGCGAAGCTCACCGCAGCGATATTGATGAAATCGCGGCGACGCACTCCGTCTTCGCCGGATAGACCTTGCCCGTCAACTTGTTCTGAGTTCGCCATGCACCTCTACCCTTGCAAGACTTCCCTATTCACGCCGGAATGCCTTGAGTGATCCTGATTATCAAGGGAGTTAGGGTATACCCCGCCTCCCCCCGGCGTGGGTCAAAGGTCTGATAACCGGACTGTCAGGGCTTTGCCAACCGCAAAGTCATCCAGACTATGACAAATCGCCGCGCTGCATTATGCGACAGCCATGCGTATCGCTCTCTACCAGCCCGAAATCGCCGGCAATGTCGGCGCCATCCTGCGCCTCGCCGCCTGTTTTGCCGTGCCCGTCGACATCATCATGCCGACCGGATTCGCCTTTTCCGATGCCCGGCTGAAGCGCGCGGCAATGGATTATGGCGCAGCGGCCGAAGTCGTGCGCCACGCCAATTTCGAGGCATTTGATGCCGAAAGACGGGCCGCCGGCCGCCGTTTGCTGCTGATGAGCAGCCACGCGTCGGAACGACTGCCCGACGTGACATTTCGCAGTGACGATGTCTTGCTGATGGGATCGGAAAGCGCGGGCGTGCCCGATCATGTCCGCGATCTGGCCGATATTCGCGTGCGCATTCCGATGGCGCCGGGCTTCCGCTCGCTCAACATCGCCGTTTCCACCGGCATCGCAGTTGCCGAGGCCCTTCGCCAGACCGGGAGCTTCCCCGCATGACGCCTGACATCCGTTTTCCCCTGACCCCGCAGCAGCAGGCGGCCCGAACCTGGTTCGAATCGCTGCGCGACCGGATCTGCGCGGAGTTCGAGGCGATCGAGCGCGAAGCCGGCAGCGACGCCAGCTTCGCCTACACCCCCTGGGATCGCGAGGCCGACGGCGTGGCGCCGGGCGAAGGCGGTGGCGGCGTGCGCGGGGTGATGAAGGGCAAGATCTTCGAGAAGGTGGGCGTCAATGTCTCGACGGTGACCGGCGATCTTGCCCCCGGCTTTGCCCAGACCATCCATGGCGCGGCCGACAATCCGGCCTTTTTCGCCACCGGTATCAGCCTGGTCGCGCATATGGCGAACCCGCATGTGCCGGCCGTCCACATGAACACCCGCTTCCTCAACACCAGCAAGACCTGGTTCGGCGGCGGCGCAGACCTCAATCCGCCCCTGCCGCGCGACGAGGATACGGCGGATTTCCATGCGGTGTTGCAGGCCGCCTGCGACGCCCATGATCCGGCCTATTATCCGCGCTTCAAGGCCTGGGCCGACGAGTATTTCTTCATACCTCATCGCGGCGTGCACCGCGGCGTCGGCGGCATCTTCTACGATCATCTCGAATGCGCGGACGATGCGGCGTTCGACGCCAATTTCGCCTTCACCCGCGATGTCGGCGATGCTTTCCTGGCGGCCTTCCCGCCGATCGTGCGGCGGCGGATGAACGAGGCGTGGAGCGAGGAAGAGTATCGCACGATGCTGGAATGGCGCGGCCGCTATGCCGAATTCAACCTGGTTCATGACCGCGGCACCCTGTTCGGGCTCAAGACCGGCGGCAATATCGACGCGATCCTGATGAGCCTGCCGCCGATGGCGAGCTGGAGCTGACCCGATGGCGCTGACCCCGGTCGATCCGCGCGAGATCGCGACCATCGTCACCCATCTGGAAATGCGCGAACGGCCCAGGCCCGCGCCGATCCCGCCCGCGCCGCTGCGGCTGGTGCCGTGGAAGACGCCGGACCTTGGTGCCTATCGCGCCCTGTTCCGCCGCGTGGGCGAACCGTGGCTGTGGTTCTCGCGGCTGGTGATGCCGGACGATCAGCTCGCGGCCATCCTGCATGATCCCTTGGTCGAGGTCTATGCCGTCACCGACCCGCGCGGCGTGGAGGTCGGCCTGCTGGAGCTGGATTTCCGTAGCCCGTCGCAATGCGAGCTGGCCTTTTTCGGGCTGGTGCCCTCGCTCAACGGCAAGGGACTGGGCAAATGGCTGATGGCGCAGGCCAAGTCGCTCGCCTGGCGCAAGGGGGTGGAGCGCTTCTGGGTCCATACCTGTACGCTCGACAGTCCGGCGGCGCTCGGCTTCTACATCAAGTCGGGCTTCACGCCTTATGGCCGGGAGATCGAAACCTTTGCCGATCCGCGCCTGCTGGGCTTGCTGCCGCCCGAAGCGGCGCCGCAGATCCCGATGTTCGGTCAGCCCGCCGACGCCTGACGATATATACGAGCCAGCATCACCAGCATATAGACCTGGATCACCGTCGACACCGCCGCCGATGCGACGCCGCCCACCAGCCGGGCGGCCTCCGGCCCGGCGGCAAGGCCGGCGAGCGCACCGAAGATCGTCTGCGCCGCCATGCTGGCAATGCCCGACAGCAGGGTGATCAGGATGATGAAGCCCAGCAGCCGCCAGAAACAGCCGCGCGTCAGCGCCCAGGCATGGCGCAACGAGGGCACCACCCCCTGATTGCCGTCGATCACCGCCGGATTGAGCAGCATCAGCCGGACGCTGGCGAAGATGGTGGCGCCGCCGACAAAGGCGCCGAGGATGGCGCCGATGCTGGTGCCCACTGACTCCGAGACGAGGCTGGCCAGGACGGCGACCAGAATCGCGGCCAGCATCAGCCCGCCAATCAGGAACATGGCGAGCAAGGCGGTGCCCAGCAGCACCGGCAGTCGCGCGAAGCCCAGGCGCAACGCCTCCCCCACGCTGATGCCCGGCCGCAGCGCCAGCGCAAACAGCGTCAGCGATCCGAACCAGATGATGACGACACCCAGCAGCATCGCCAGCGCAAAGCCCGGCGGAATATCGGGCAGGCCGGTGCGCTGGGGATTGGCCATCCATTCGGCCAGTTGCGGCGGCGTCATTTCCTGCAGGATCAGCCCCGGCAGGGCCAGGAACAGCAGCGCGACGGGAAAGAGCAGCGACGCTTCGCGGGCGACGAAGGCAACTGCCTCCTCCCACGCCTTGCCGATCGAGACTGCCGCCATATCTAATGCCTACCCCTGTCCTGCGAAATGCGGCCCGAGACTTGATCGCTCGCCCCGCTCAAGTCAAGGAAGCGCCATGACTGATCCCCTGCCCTTTCCTGACGTCGAGTGGCGCAGCGATGCCGCCCCCGTCGACTATCCGACCGCCCTTGCCGATATGGAGGCGCGGGCCGCCGCCATTTATGAGGGCGAGGCACGCGAGCGCGTCTGGCTGCTGGAGCATCCGCCGCTCTACACCGCCGGCACCAGCGCCGATCCGGCCGAACTGATCGACCCGCGCTTTCCTGTCCATGATGCCGGACGCGGCGGCCGCTACACCTATCATGGGCCGGGCCAGCGCATCGGCTATCTCAACATCGACCTGCGCGAACGCGGCAAGGATGTGCGCAATTTCGTCCATCATCTCGAAGGCTGGATGATCGACGCGCTCGCCGATCTGGGCATTGCCGCCCGCCGCGCCGAAGGGCGCATCGGCATCTGGACCGACGACAGGCAGGGGCGCGAGGCGAAGATCGGTGCGCTGGGCATCCGCGTCCGTCGCTGGGTCACGCTGCACGGCTTTTCGATCAACGTCGATCCCGACCTGTCCCATTTTGGCGGCATCGTGCCGTGCGGGATCAGCGAGTTTCCGGTGACCAGCATCGCCGCGCTGGGCGGCAATGCCTCGATGGAAGCCCTTGATGCCGCGCTCAAGGCGCATTTCCCCGCCTTTCTCGGCCGGCTGCGGCGCTGCGGATCGGGCGACGGCACGGGACTTGAGCAATGCGGGACCGCCCGCTAGGGTCCGCCACTTCGCCAGGTGGGGGGCCGCCGGGCATGTTGAGCCATGTTATGGAGACCCGGATGCGCCTTGACGCAAGGATGATGACTGCCGCCCTGTTGATCGGCTGCATGCCGCTGGCAGGCTGCGGCGGTGGCGGCGAAAAGAGCGGCAACACGGTGCAGATGAAGGATATGGAAGTGGTCGATGGCACCGCCACCGACGCCATGACCGATCTGGACGGCGTGCAGAGCGAGGGCACCAGCCTGGCCCTGCCGGACAACCGCACCGAACCCAAGGCCGCTGCCCCGGCCAAGGCGGACAATGGGACCGCACCCGCCAATGATGAGGAAGTCGTGTCGGATCAGTGAGGCTTTTGCCGTTCACTTCCGATATAGCCGCGCTATAGTCGATGCCGTTATGGGGGAATTGGGCGTTCGCGCCGTCAAGACCCCGGCTGAGAGGGTTTATTCAATGACGTTCCGTTTTCGCTCGCGCCAGGCCTTTGCCGCCCTGACGATCGCTGCCGCGTCGCTCGCCGTCGCGCAGCCGGCCGCCGCGCAATTCTTCTGGTCGCCGCCCGACATGTCGGCCCCTGCCCTGACCGACGAAGCCGCCGCCACCGCGCTGGGCCTGCCTGGCGCCACGGCCGACGAGATCAAGGCTGGCCTCACCTGGAACCTGCGCGCCGCGATCAACGTCGCCGCGCTGCAGTGCCAGTTCGAACCGACCCTGCTGTCGGTCAGCAACTACAACGCCATGATCGCCCATCATGACGCCGAACTTGACGCAGCGCAGGCGACGCTGCTCAGCTATTTCCAGCGCACCAAGGGCAAGGGCAAGCCCGGCCAGTCGGCGTCCGACATGTATAATACCCGCATCTATTCGGGCTATTCGACGGTCCAGGCGCAGCGCGGCTTCTGCCAGGCGGCAGCGGCGGTCGGTCGCCAGGCGATCTTCGCCGATCGCGGCCAGCTCAACGTCGTCGCGCGCCAGGGCCTGGCCTCGATCAAGAAGTCGCTCGTCCATGCCGGCGAGCAATATTATGGCGATCCGGGCTGGAACTATCAGCTCGCTTTGCCCTCGCTCGACGCCAAATGCTGGAAAAAGGGCGTGTTGCTGCCCGAATGCCACCAGCAGTGGAACCAGAAGGCGGGCGTCCAGCCCTGATCTGACGAAGACTTAACGCAGGCCCAGATATTTATGGGCCTGCACCGTCAACCGCCAGCGCGGCCGGGCCATCACCAGATCGATGGCCGCGCGGGCATTGTCCACGGCATGGGCATCATCGAGCGGCTGGACCAGCAGATGGTCGAAGCCCCAGCCCTCCATCGCCTCGACATCGGCCAGGCTGTGGCCGCCATCGGGCTGCGGCCAGACCAGCTTCAGCTCATTGCCCTTCATCTGGACCACGTCGCTGCCCGCCTTGGGGCTGATGCAGACCCAGTCGATGCCCGGATGCGCCGGCAAGGTGCCGTTGCTTTCGATCGCGATGGTGAAGCCACGGGCATGGAGCGCGTCGATCAGCGCATCGTCGACCTGCAACATCGGCTCGCCACCGGTCAGGACGATATAGGGGCCTTCCCCCTCGCCCCAGAAGACGAATGCCGCATCGGCGAGCGCGTCGGCGGTCGCGAACTTGCCGCCGCCATCACCGTCAGTGCCGACGAAGTCAGTGTCGCAGAAGCGGCAGACGGCATCGCGCCGGTCCTGCTCGCGCCCGCTCCACAGGTTGCAGCCGGCAAAGCGCAGGAACACCGCACGCCGCCCCGCCTGCACGCCTTCGCCCTGCAGGGTCAGGAACATTTCCTTGACCGCATAGGTCATGTGTCAGGCCTTTCCGGGACGCGTCGCATAGACGGTGGGATCGGGCAGCCCTGCTTCCTCGAAGCCCTTCGAGCGCAGGCGGCAACTGTCGCACAGGCCGCAATGCTTGTTGTCAGGCGTCGGATCATAGCAGGACCAGCTGAGCCCGGCGTCCAGGCCCAGGCGATGCGCCTCGCGCACGATGTCCGCCTTGGTCATGAACTGCAGCGGCGTGTTGATGCGGATCGGATGGCCCTCGACCCCCGCCTTGGTCGCCAGCGTCGCCATTTTCTGGAACGCATCGATGAATTCGGGACGGCAGTCGGGATAGCCCGAATAGTCGAGTGCATTGACGCCGATATAGATGTCGCTGGCCGAAGCGACTTCGGCCAGGCCCAGCGTCAGCGACAGGAAGATGGTGTTGCGCGCCGGCACATAGGTGACCGGGATTTCGTCGCCCACGCCGCCCTTGGGCACTTCGATGTCGGCGGTCAGCGCCGACCCGCCAAAGGCCGTGAGGTCGAGCGGCAGCACGATGTGCGACATGGCATTGAGCGCCGTCGCGACCTTGGCCGCGGCGCGCAGTTCGACGCGATGCCGCTGATTATAATCGATCGTCAGCGCCAGGACGCGATAGCCCGCTTCACGCGCGAGCCCGCCCGCGACCATTGAATCCAGCCCGCCCGAAAGCAGGACGACGGCGAATTTTCCATTCTGTGCGACCATGATGCTGCGCTAGACCTCGTTATGTTGCAGTGCAAGGGGGCCGCCGGTCAGCGGCATGCCCCGACATGGCGCCCTTCGACCATGTTGGAAAAGGGCGCGCCGTCGCTGATCCCCTGCGATCGTATCTGGATGAGGCGCGGCGTTTCGACGCGCAGGTCGGTGCGCGCATTGCCGGCCGCCCCGCAATCGAAGGTCACGGTGGCGGCAGCAGGCGCGTCGCTGACCACGAACGGCTTGCAGCCGGGGCCGGCATTGGCCGGCTCCAGCAACTGATGCGGCATCGTCACGCACAGGCGGCGGGGCGGCGCGGTGGGGTCATCGCGCAGGCGCAATTCCCATTCGCCCGTTTCCAGCTTGGCAAGCGCAGCCAGTTGCGGCGCGTTCGCCGCCCCGGCCCAGCTTGCCATCATCATTGCCGCCGCGGCGCCCAGCGCCTGCAGCCCCAGCCTTGCCATCTTGCGTCCAGACCTTGTCATCGGCGCCGGGGGAGCGGCGCCATGCTTCATCCTGTTGTGCCGCGCAATTGCGGCAATTTGATAGCGCGGGGCGAACGGCCCTGCCGCAATTGCCCCGCGCCAGCTTTCAATGGGTCACGAAACTGTCGAGCGCGAGCGGGAACAGCCGCGAGCAGAAGGCGCAATCGACGCCGATAATGCCCTTCTCGTCCGCCATCGCCACCCGCTCGTCCGCCGGAAAGCGGCCGATCACGTCGCGAATATGGGCAAGGTCACAGCGACAGCCCTTGGCAAGCGCCGTCGTCTCGGTGACGCGCACCTCTTCCTCCTCATGGAACAGGCGCCAGGCGATGTCGGTCAGCGGCAGGTCGAGATCGGTCAGTTCCTCGTCGCGCAGCGTGCCGGCCAGCGCCTGAACATGTTCCCATTCGGGATGATCGTGGCGCACATGCAGGCGCTCGCGCCCCACTTCGCCTTCAGGCAGATGCTGGAGCAGCAGGCCCGCCGCGACACAGCCTTCGCCCGGCTCATGCCGGGTCGCGATCTGGACGATGCTGGGGATCTGTTCGGACTGGAAGAAATAATGCTCCGCCGCCTCGGCCAGTGACGATCCGTCCAGCGGCACGATGCCCTGATAGCGCTCGCCGGTCGCCGCCTGGTCGAAGGTGATCGCCAGATAGCCCTTGCCGAACAGGCCGAACAGGGTCGGGTCGCTGCCAATTTCCGCCAGCCGCTCGGCATCGAACTTGGCATAGCCGCGCAGCTCGCCGCCCTTGTAATCGGCCACCAGCAGGCTGACGACGCCATTTTCGGTCTGCGCCTGCAGGGTCAACTGACCGCCGGCATCCTTGAGCAGGCTACCGAGCAGCGCGCCCAGCACCAGCGAGGACGCCAGCACCCGCTCGATCGCCGGGGGATAGGCATGGGCGGACAGCACCTGGTCCAGCACCGGCCCCAGCCGCACGAAACGGCCGCGCACATGGCGCGAGGGGATGGTGAAGCCAAGGGCCTGATCGACATTGGAACTGGTCACGATATTTCCTTCCGATCCACCCGCCCCGAAAGCCGCGAGGGCCCGTCCTCCGCTTCCCAGCGCAGGACAGGCCCCGTCATCTTTCAGGGCGAACGGAAAATTTCGCCCGAATATAGGGTGAGCTTACAGCTTTCCAAGCGCCCAGAGCAGAACCGACTTCTGGGCATGGATGCGGTTCTCCGCCTCGTCCCAGATCAGCGACTGCGGACCGTCGATCACCGCTTCGACCACTTCCTCGCCGCGATGGGCGGGCAGGCAGTGGAGGAATCTGGCGTCCGCCTTGGCGCCCGCCATCAGTTCCGGCGTCACCTGATAGGGCATCATCGCCGCCAGCTTCGCCTCGGCATGGGCCTGGCCCATGGAGATCCAGGTGTCGGTGACGACAACGTCGGCGCCGGCCACGGCCTGCGCCGCATCGCGGGTCAGGGTGATGGTCGAACCCGCTGCCTGCGCTGCGGCGGCAAAGGACGGATCAGGATCATAGCCCTCAGGAATGCCCATGCGCACGTCGAACTTCATCAGGCCGGCAGCCTCGACGATCGAGTGGAGAACATTATTGCCGTCGCCCAGCCACGCCCATTGGCTGCCCGGCAGCGCCAGCCCATGTTCGACCACGGTCAGCAGGTCGGCGACGATCTGGCAGGGATGCGACAGGTCGGTCAGGCCGTTGATGACCGGGACGCTGGCATATTCGGCCATTTCCTCGATCTTGGCATGATCGTCGGTGCGGATCATGATCGCATCGGCCATGCGACTGAGCACGCGCGCCGTATCGGCCACGGTCTCACCACGGCCGAGCTGGCTGGTCGCGCCGTCCAGGATCAGCGAATTGCCGCCCAACTGGCGGATTGCTATATCGAAGCTGACGCGGGTGCGCGTGCTGTTTTTCTCGAAGATCATCGCCAGCGTGTGGCCGGCCAGCGGCGCATCGGCGTCGACCCAGCCCTTGGGCTTGCCTGCCCGTGCCGCCTTGCGATCGATGGCATCAGCGATCATCGCGGCGATCGCGTCGCCGCCCGCATCGGTGAGATTCAGGAAATGCTTGGTCATTATACCCCCTTCACCCACACCCCGTTCGGTTCGAGCTTGTCGAGAACTGTTCTCGACGACGCTTCTCGACAGGCTCGAAGCTGCTCGAACCGAACGGAGGGGGAAAGATTGGTCTCAGGCCGCCTTGGCGTCCGCGAAGCTCCGCGCACCAGCGGAAATCTTCTCGATGCACTCGGCGATATGGCTTTCGTCGATGACGAGCGGCGGCAGGATGCGCAGCACATTCTGGCCCGCCGACACTGACAGGAATCCATGATGGTCGCGCAGATGGCCGACAAAGGCACGCGCGTCATAGGCGTCCTTCATCTTGACGCCCAGCATCAGCCCCATGCCGCGCACATCCTCGAACATGTCGTCATGATTTGGGATCATCTGCTCCAGCGCAGAGCGCAGACGCGCGCCCATCGCCGTCACCTGCTCCAGGAAGCCGTCCGCCAGCACCTCTTCCAGCACCGCGATGCCCACCGCCATGGCGAGCGGGTTGCCGCCATAGGTGGAGCCATGGGTGCCGAACACCATGCCCTTGGCCGCTTCCTCGGTGGCGAGACAGGCGCCGAGCGGGAAGCCCGCGCCGATGCCCTTGGCCACCGCCATGATGTCGGGCTTCACGCCATATTGCTCATGGGCGAAGAAGGTGCCGGTGCGGGCATAGCCGCACTGCACTTCGTCCAGGATCAGCAGCAGGCCATGCTCGTCGCACGCCTTGCGCAGGCCGGTCAGGAATGCCTGGGTTGCCGGGGTCACGCCACCTTCACCCTGCACCGGTTCCAGCAGGAAACCGGCGGTATTGTCATCGATCGCGGCCAGTGCCGCGTCGAGATCGTTGAAGGGCACGACCTGGAAACCGGGCAGCAGCGGCTCGAACCCGTCGCGCATCTTGGGCTGGCTGGTCGCCGAAATGGTGCCCAGCGTGCGGCCGTGGAAGGCGTTGTCGAAGCTGATGATCTTGTGCCGGTGCGCTTGCCCATTGGCATAATGATAGCGGCGCGCGGTCTTGATCGCGCATTCGACCGCTTCGGCACCCGAATTGGTGAAGAAGACGGTGTCGGCAAAGCTGTTATCGACCAGCTTCTGCGCAAATTCCTCCCCCAGCGGCGAACCGTAGAGGTTGGAGATATGCATCAGCGTCGCAGCCTGATCGGCAATGGTCTTCACCAGCTTGGGGTGGCCATGGCCCAGCAGATTGACGGCGATGCCGCTGGCGAAGTCGAGATAGCGCTCGCCGCGCTCCCCGATCAGGTAGCAGCCCTCGCCTCGGACCGGACGCACATCGCACCGGGGGTAAACGGGCATGAGCGGCGTAATCGACATGTGCCTTCCCTTTCTGGGTTGATGCTGCGCGTCCGTGCGCATTGGATATAACGCAAAAAGGCGGCCCCCGCCGGGCCGCCCTTGTGCGAGTGCCGCCTATACAGGCCACCGGAAGGGGGTGCAACCCCGCAACCGGACCAGTCAGCAGCCTATGGACTGATCGCCCCGCGAGCGATCAGGGCTGGCCGATCTGGCTCCAGGCATCGGCAATCTCGCCGACCATGGCGCGCGCCTGCTCGACCGGCGCCGCATCATGCTCCTTGGCGCTGACCAGCAGCAGGCGGCGGGCCTCACGATAGATGCGCGCCAGGCCGGTGGCGATGTCGCCGCCCTTGTCGAAATCCAGGCTGGCTTCCAGCGCGAACAGGATCGACATGGCGCGCGCCTGCTTGTCGGACACCTTCAGCCGGTCGCCATTGCGTTCGGCCAGCGCCGTGGCATCGAGCGCGATCAGCAGTTCGTCGAACAGGATCTTGACCAGCGCGTGGGGCGTGGCGCCCTCGATCCGGCTGCCCGAATGCACCGCCGCATAGCGTCGTGCCGCTGCCGTACCCGCAAAGCTGTGATTATAGAACATGCGTCAAAATCCCCGGTTAATCGTCACTGCTATTCCAGGCATCGATCTGCTGCTGGAGATAGCTTTGGGTTGCGTTGAGCGCAGACAACTTGGTCTGCATTGCCGAATAGATGGAAGTCAGGCGCGTCTCATAGTCGGCCATGTCCTCGTCCAGCTTTTCGAGCTGTTCGGTCAGGCTGTCGGCCAGCTTCTCATAACGGTCCTGCGCCGCCTTGATCGGGCCGTTGTCCAGCTCGATATTGTCGCGCACGCTGTCCATCAGGCCCGAAAGGCCCAGATTGTCGGCGGTCGACTTGGCGGGATTGAGCATCTTGGTGATGCCCGCCGGATCGGCGGCCAGCGCCTTGTCCAGCGTGTCGGTGTTGAGCGTCAGCGTGCCGTCGCGGTTGGTCGCGATGCCGATATCGGCCAGCGTCTTGTAGCTGCCGGTCGAGGCCAGCTGGGTCGAGGTGATCTTCGAGAGCTGCGACTTCATGTCGCGCACCGCCGACACACCGTTGAGGACGCCCGCGGTCGATGAATCCGTGCCGGTCGAGGTCGACGTGTTCAGCGCCTTCATCAGCGTATTATAGGCGTCGACAAATTCCTGCAGCAGATCCTTCATCGTCGCGGTCGGCTGCGTCATGGTCAGGTTGACCGCGCTGTTGACGTCCGCCGCGGTCAGTTCGATCCGCAGATAGGGGATCGCATCGTCGATGGTGTTGCTGGCATATTCATAGTCGGTGCCGTCGAGCGTGATCTTCGCATTGGCCGGGTCCGACGTCGAGGTCATCGCGCTGCTGTTGAGGCCGGCGAGAACGCTGGTCGAGCTGTCGGCCGAGCTGGTGATGGTGAAATCATTGGCGGCGCCGGTTTCGCCCTTGAACACCAGCCGCGTGCCCTGTGCATCGGTGACGACGCTCGCGGTCACGCCGATGTCGGCGGCGTTGATCGCCGAAGCCAGGCCGGAGAAACTGTTATTGCTCGAATCGACGGTGATCGTGGCGGTCTTGCCGCCCGCCGTCGTGATGGTGAGCGAGCCGGTGCCGACCGCCGTGCTGCTAGTGGCACCGCTGGTCGCGGTCGAGGCGAAGATGCGGGCGGTCGCCAGCGACTTCACCACCAGCTGTGCCGGCAGACCAGCCGGCGTGCCGCCGCTCAGCAGGCTGACCGACGCGATGTTGGTGTTGGTCGAATTGGGCGTGCCGGTATATTCGGCACCCGACAGGACGCTGGTCAGTGCATCAGCGAAGGTGTCGAGCGAGCTGATGGCCGACGCCAGTGCCGAGATGCGGGCATTGTTGGTCGTCTGCTGGGTGGTGATCGCGGACTGGCGCGGGTCGCGGGTCGCGCTGACCAGGCTGGTGACGAGCGCGCTCGTGTCGATGCCCGAATTGGCACCCAGCGCCGACAGGATGCTGCTCCCTACCGATGTCGTCGTCGTTGCCATGGGCCGTCCTTTCAAATGAGAGAACGGCCGTAGCGCGAAGATGTTTAGGAATGATTTTCAAGCTGATGGCAAAGCCCGCAAAAAAGCGGGCATGCCGTGATCAGATCGCCGATGCGGACAGGATCTGGTCGACGGTCCCGCGCGCGACATGCGCCTGGGCCGCATAGGCATAGCTGGCCTGCTGGGCGATCCGCTTGGCCAGATCGGCGGCCTGCTCCACCGCCTCGCGGGTGGCGGGCGGCAGCGGAATGTAGATGAAGGGCTGCGGCATCATCGCCTGGACGGCGGCCGATGCACCATCGACCGACACATCCCCCTGCCCGGCGCGCATATCGGCCAGGATATCGGCGATCCGGGCATGGATGCGCGCATATTCGGCGGCGCCGGCGGCATCTTCGTCGACCGCAACGATATCGACTGCAAAACTCTCCTGCCTGCGCGCATCGCTGGCAGACATGTTGCCCTGCTCGGTCGAAGATTCCGTCGCTGAAACCGGCTGAACGGCCGCAGCCGGCACCGGCGCGCGAACGACGCTCCGATCCACTGGCGAAATCTCGCTACGCGAAAAATACTCGTTCATGACGCACCATCCTAATGCGTCCCCGTAAACAGAATACGGACAAGCGTGGCTAAACTTTAATTCACCATCGCCCTAATTCTTCGATCAACTGCCAAGTATCAGCAAATTCTCTACAATTTCTTTCCATCCGGATCGAAACGTAGATCTTCGGGCACGGTAATGAACGGACGGTCCATTTCCGTCGCCATCTTGTTCTCGACCCGGAAGACGAAGGCCAGCACCGTCGCCACCGCCATGTAGAGACCTTCATTGACGATCTCGCCAGCGCGCGAGGTGAAGTAGATGGCGCGCGCCAGTTCGGGATATTGCAGCACCGACACGCCATGATCCTCGGCCAGTTCACGGATCGAGGCCGCGATCGCGTCACAGCCGCGCGCGACCACGACCGGCGCGGCATCCACGCCGGGCCGATAGCGCAGCGCCACCGCGAAATGGGTCGGGTTGGTGATGATGACGCTGGCCTCTGCCACCGCCTGGCGGGTCGATCCGTTCAGCACCTCGAACTGGCGCCGGCGGATCTGCCCCTTGAGTTCGGGCGAGCCTTCGCTTTCCTTATGCTCGTCCTTGATGTCCTGCTTGCTCATGCCCAGCCGCTTGGCGCGCTGGAAAATCTGCATCGGCACGTCGATGCCGGCGATCACGAACAGCCCGCCTGCCATCACCAGGCAGACCAGGATGAACATGTTGCCAAGGTCGCTGATCGCATTGCCGACCCCCGCCTTGCCCAGGCCGATGATCGCGGTCAGCCGGTCCCAGATCATCCAGAAGCCGACCGCGCCCAGCAGCCCCACCTTGGCGATCGACTTGACCAGTTCGATCAGCCCCTGCGCGCCGAACATGCGCTTGAGGCCCGAAGCCGGGTTCATCTTCGACGCCTTGGGCGCGAAGGCACCGGGACGAAAGCCCAGCGATCCGAGCAGCGCCGGCGCCGCGATCGCGGCAAAGAAGGTCGCGAGCAATACGCCGCCCACCGGCAGCGCGATGTCCGCCAACAGGCCGGTGCCGCGCGTCACCGGCGAGAAGTTCACGATATCCTCGCGCCCGAAGCGCAGCGCGCGGGTCAACATGCCCGACAGCGCGTCGATCAGGCCCGGACCCGCGACCGCCAGCCAGCCGATGCCGGCCATCACCACCAGGGCCGTCCCCAGTTCGCGGGACTGGAGGATGTCGCCTTCCTTGGCGGCATCCTGCAATTTCTTCTGTGTCGGTTTTTCGGTCTTTTCACCGCCCTCGGATCCGCCCGCCATGGCTCAGCGCCCTTCCGAGATGGCGCGGGCCTGTTCCAGCCCCGACTTGAGCGCGATGGTGATCCCCTCGCCCATCACCGGCACCGCCATCGCCAGCAGCACCAGTCCCGCCATCACCGCCATCGGCATGCCGACGGCGAACAGGTTGAGCGCAGGTGCGGTGCGCGCCAGCATGCCCATGACGATCTGCACCAGCACCAGCGCAAAGCCGACCGGCAGCGCGATCGTCACCCCGGCGCCCAGCAGCGAGCCGCCAAACTGGATCATGTGCCAGACCGCATCATTGCTGAGCATCGCCGCGCCCGGTGGCAGCGCCTTGTAGCTCTGCACCACGAAGCTGACGAGCAGCAGATGGCCGTCCATCGCCAGCAGCAGGAAGGTCGAGAGGATCGACAGGAACTGGCCGACCGCCTGCGTCCCCTGCCCCGACCCCGGATCGACCATCGCGGCAAAGCCCAGCCCCATGGTGTTGGCAATCGCCTCACCCGCGACGAAGGCGGCGGAATAGCCGATCTGCACGGCAAAACCCATGGCAAGGCCCGTCAGCACTTCGCCGGCGACCAGCATCACGCCTTCGAAACTGGCCACGCCGTCATGCGGCAACTGGATGGTGACGCTGTTGAGCGCCGCCATGCCAAGCGCGAGCGACAGGATCAGGCGCAACTGAAGCGGCATCGCGGGCGCACCGAAGACGGGCGCGGCCAGAAAGGCCGCACCGGGGCGGATCATGGCGATCAGCCATATCCACAATTGCGTCTCGACGCCTGCGAAGCCGGGTGCGATCATTGGAGCAGGTCCGGTATCCGCTCGAATATCTCGCGCGTGAAGTCAGCGATCAGCACCATGATCGACCCACCGAACAGGGTCAGCATCGCACCCACGACCAGAATCTTGGGAATGAAGCTGAGCGTCTGTTCGTTGATCGACGTCGCGGCCTGGACCATGCCGATCAGCACGCCCGCGACCAGCGCCGGAATCAGGATCGGCGCCGTCGCCAGCGCCGTGATCCACAGCGCATGCTGTGCCAGGCCCATGAAGAAATCCGCATTCTCCATTGCCGCCCTCCTATGTCGCGAAGGAGCCGGCGAGCGACCCCATCGTCAGCGCCCAACCATCGACCAGCACGAACAGCAACAGCTTGAAGGGCATGGAGATGATCGTGGGCGACAGCATCATCATGCCCAGCGCCATCAGGGTCGATGCGACGACCAGGTCGATGATGAGGAAGGGCAGGAAGATCATGAAGCCGATCTGGAACGCGGTCTTCAACTCGCTGGTGACGAAGGCCGGCAGCAGGATCGTGAAGGGGATGTCGTCGGGCGTGCGGAAGGCCGGGGCCTCGGCCATGTTGGCGAACAGCTTGAGGTCGCTCTCGCGCGTCTGCTTGGCCATGAAGCCGTGCAGCACCTTGCCCGAACGGCCGACCGCTTCCTCGATCGATATCTGGCCCTTGCCATAGGGATCATAGGCCTGGCCGTTGATCTGGTCGATCACCGGTCGCATCACGAACAGCGACAGGAACAGGGCAAGCCCCACCAGCACCTGGTTGGGCGGCGTCTGTTGCAGGCCCAGCGCCTGGCGCAGCAGCGAGAGGACGATGATGATCCGGGTGAAGCTGGTCATCATGAGGATCAGCGACGGCAGGACCGACAGCAGGCTCATGAGGACGAGGATCTGCAGCGACAGCGACAGCGAGCGGCCGTCGCCCGAAATCTGACCCATCGCGCGGGTCAGCGCGCCGCCATTGTCGACCGGCGCCGGCGCGGCCGGAACCGCCTGCGCCAGCGCAGGATCGACCAGCATCAGCCCGGCGGTCAGCAGGATGCCGCCGACCAGCCAGTGACTAGCGCGCACGATAGGGGTCGCCTTCCGCGATCTTCTCGATCCGGCCACGGGTGACCGACAGCAGGATCTTCTTGCCCTCGAACTCGACCACGGCCAGCTTGCCGAACGTGCCCATCGGCAGCGCTTCCAGCAGCTTCAGCGACCGGTCATTCTGGCCGACCATCATGCCGGGCTGATATTTGCGCCACAGCCACAAGGCACCAAAGGCCATGCCGCCCACAAGCGGCAGCAGGATCAGCAATTTGACGAAATACCAGAACATGCACGCGCCCCGCGTTTAGGTTAATGCGTCATCCGATCCGCAAGAATGGGCCGCAAGGCAAGCGCAAAAGCACGGCCCTGCGATCAGCCGCGCCGTTCGACCCCGGCCATGCGGGTTTCGGTGGCGGCGATATCGACGATGCGGATGCCATAGCGGCCGTTCACCGTCACGACCTCGCCCTTCGCGATCAGCGCGCCATTGACCATGATGTCGAGCAGTTCGTCGGCCTGGCGATCCAGTTCCACGATGCTGCCTTCGGCCAGGTCCATGACTTCGGCCAGGCGCAGCGAGGTCGATCCGACCTCCACCGACATGCGCACCGGAATATCGGCCAGCAGCTTGAACTGGCGGTTCGCCGCCATGCGGCTGGCGCTGTCTTCCCCACGGGGATCCATCATCGGGGCGTCGCTCATATCACTCATTGTTCCGGTCCCTGTGCAATCTTTTCAATCTGGAAGGCGGCACGGCCATCCTGTTCGCCGATCGTGCCGTGCGCGACGATCCTGTCGCCGACGATCAGCGGCAGGCTGCGGCCGATCGTCACGGGTATGATGTCGCCGGCCTTGAGCTGCATCAGCTCCGCCAGCGAGAGATTGGGGCGGGCCAGCACGGTGCGGGCCGGCAGGCGGATGTCGCGCATGCGGCGCGCCACGCGGGCCTGCCATACCGGATCGACATGCTCGTCATCACTTGCGACCTTGCTGCCCATCAGCGCCTCGACGCCGCGCAGTGCCGCCAGCGGGAAGACCATGTCGATCGACCATTCGCGATCCCGGTCCAGACCGACGCGGAAGCGCTGCACCACCATCTGGTCGGCGGGCTGGGCAGCGGCAGCGAAGCCGATGCCGGTTTCACGCAGCAGCAGGCCGGGTTCCAGGGGCAGGACTTCAGACCAGCATTCGACCATGCGGGCCATGATGGTTTCCGACAGGCGGGCGATCAGCCGGTCTTCGGTCGGGGTAAATTCGCCGCGCGCGGGCAGCGCCCGGTTGCCAAGGCCGCCATAGAAGCAGTCGACCAGGGTCGAGATCATGGTGGCGTCCATGCACAGCAGCATCTGCCCCTTCAGGGGCAGCAGGCGATAGATGGACAGGCTGCAGAAATTGGGCGCGCCGGCCGACCAGGCGCCAAACTCCACGACCCGTGCATCCTCGGCCACGACATGCGGGCGGATGCCGGAAATGGGTTCGATCAGCGCACGGATACGCCGGCCGAGCTTTTCACCCAGCCGGTCGAGGCCCGACAGCATTACCGGAGCTTGCGCGTCCCCCCGCCCGAAGGCGAAGGATTGAACGTGATTCATGTCTGTCCCCTGCCCTCGGCCAGGGGACTTCCCAGCGTTCAGGCAGCGCTATTGAATAACGAAATTGGTAAAATAAACGTTATCGACACCGCCATAGCCGGTCTTCTGCTTGAGTACATCGTTGATGATGCCCCGGATTTTTCCTTGCAGCATGCGCTTGCCGTCGGGCGTGACCAGTTGCTCCTCGGGCTGTTCGGCGAGCATCATCAGCACCTGACTGCGAATCGCCATCTCGTGCATCTTGATCGCGGCGATCACGCGATAGTCATAATAGGTCGACACCGCGACGGTGATCTGGGCGAAGGCGTCGGTGTCCGTCATGTTCGACGTGAAGGGCGCCTGAAGCTGAAAATAGGTGGCCTGATAGGCGGTCGGATTGGCCGGCGCGGGCAGGTCGATGCCCTTGCCCGGCGCATGGGCGGCCGACGGGGCATGCCCCTCGCCACCAGCGCTCGCATGGCCACCGCCTTCGCCACCACCACCGCCGCCTTCACCGGCCCAGCCATGGGCGGTGGCGACAGCCTGCGCATCCTCGCCCGCCAGGACGAGCACGGGCTTGTTGGGATCTTCCTTGGGGCCCTCGGCCTTGGGGCTGAAGAAGCCGGCGGCGTACAGCCCACCCGCAGCGCCGGCACCGCCCACCACCATGGCGACGGCGACCAGCAGGATGAGCTTCATCCCCCCACCCTTCTTCTTCTTCGCCTTGGGTTCATCGCTCATCGTTCACGTCCCCTGGAATATCCCGTCCCGGCCGTCAGGCGTAGCGCGCGCGGCGGACGTCACCGGCGCTATCGCCGGTGTCACCATGGTTAAGAACGGCCGGATCGCTCCCGGCTTTATGGCCAAGGCCATTATTTTCACGGCCCTGCCAGCGCCCCTGCGACGAGGATTGGCCCATCGATTGGCCCGCCATCTGGCCGGCACTCTGCCAGGCGCCCTGCTGTTGAGAGGCATTGCCCTGCTGGCCGTTCGACTGGCTGCCGGCCTGGCCATTGGCATCGGCCTTGGCCGCTTCGGCGACATGCGGCGCGCGCTCGATCTTCACCTCATGGATGCGCACGGCGGCAAGGCCCGCGTCCAGCTTCAGTCGGTCACTATCCTGGCGCAGCGCCATTTCCGCCGCCTCGCTGGCGACGGTCAGGCTGACCGCCGCGCCATCGCCATCCTGGCGGATATCGACCTGGATCGGGCCAAGCTGGTCCGCATTGATCTGGAACCGGCCCTGTGCGCCATTGGCCGACAGGCCGGCAATGTCGCGGGCCAGCCCGTCAATCCACTGTCCCGACACGCCCATATCAACCACCTGCTGGCCAAGACTGGCCGACAGATCGACCGCCGGCATCGCCGCCGGGGTGACCGAAGGCGCCAGGGGCGCAGCAGCCTGAGGCACGGACATGTCCGCGCCACGATGGGCCGCGGCCGGAGTGGCAGCGACCAGCGGGTCGACGGCCGTGGCCGCCTTGTCCGGCGCGGGATCGCTGACCGGCGCTGCCGCATCGGCGCTGTCGCGCACCGGCGTCGCCCGGCGGTTCATATGGTCGCGCACCAGTTGCAGCAGTGACAGGGCTTCCGCCTTGGCCGGCTTGGCGGCCACGGGCGCGGCCGGGACGTCGGTGCCGCCGGATGCGATCTCGAAATCACCCTCGTCCGGGCTGCTGGTCGCAGCCACCGGTGCGGTCTTCTCGGTCGGCTTGGCGGCCGCCACGACCGTTCCTACCGGCATGTCGGCGTCCGTCGCCGGTGCTGCCGCCACGGCGGGCATCACCTGCTCGACCGGGCGCGGTGCAATCGCGGGCTGCGGGGCGGCCTGGACCGGGGCCTGCACGACATTCGGGGCCGCGTTGGCGGCTGGCGCAGGCTGGGCCGGGATCATCGCAGCGACCAGTTCGGGCGTCATTGCAGGCGCCGCCACGGGCGCTGCAACGATCTGGTCATCCTGCCCATCCGCGCCGACCACCGGGGCCATCACCGCTTCCTGTCCCACGGCCGGTTTCGAAGGGGCCTGGGTTTGGGACAATGAAGGTGACAGCGAAGGAGACACGCTCAAAGGCATCTCCTGGGTCGGCGCGGATGGAGCCGAAGATGCGGGGGCATCGATCGGCGCCTGCGGCAAGGGGGGGAGTGCAGCAGGCAAGGAATGGGCAATCGGATCGGCGACAACTGGCGCGTCGCTGTCGACGGGCGCATCGGCCGTCACCATGTCAGCTTCGCTATCAGCATCGGCGATGCCGTCGGCCTCGGGCGCGACCATCGCAGCCGGCAGAGGCTGCGGCGCGTGCGTCGGCACGGTCTTGATCGGCGCGTCGGCAAGGGCGAGCGCGATCGGGCCTTCGGCTTCCACCGGCAGCGGCGCGGCCATATCGGCAGTCGGAACCGGCGCCGGAGTGCGGATATCGGCAGGCGCAGGCGCGACCGCCAGCGCCGGGGTCGGCAAGGGCAGCGGGAGGGCTTCGGCGTCAGCCTCGCCTTCGGGCAGGACGATCGGCGCGGGCTCGGCCGATACGGGCGCAATGACCGCCTGATCCTGAACCGGCGCAGCGACAGGCAGGACCGGCTCGGCGACCGGCAATGCGGCCTCAACGACCGGCAGCGCCGGTTCTGCGGTCGGCTGGACCACCATGGCCCGCTGGGTCAGAAATTCGGCGGTGTCCGGCAGAGCCGGCGCCTCAATTGCATCGGGCGTCACGACCGGCGCATCGCCCTCCACCACCTCAGCCACCGGCAAGGCGGCCGCGCCCACGGTCGTGGCCGGCGCAGCCGGCTGCGGCGCGCCATCGACATCGCTCAGCAGCGCGGCGAAGTCGGCCGCCCCCTCGGCAACCGCCGAAGCACCGGCCGCCGTCGCACCGGCCAGCGGCGTCGAGGAGAAGAGCAGCGATTTGAGGCTGGCGAGCATGGTCATGTCAATTGTCCCCCGTGCGCTGCATGCGGCGATAGCGCGGCAGCGCGGCAAGCTTGTTCTCGCGCCATTCTTCCAGCGCGACGCGGGCCCGATCCTTCAGGCGCGCGGCAATTTCCTTCTCGCGGTTGGCCGCGATGCTGAGCCCTTCCTTCGCCTCCACCTTGCGGCGAGCGTCGTAGAGCGCGCCGTCGAGCTGGCGACCGGCCTGCTCCAGACGGCTGGCCAGTTCCTGCATCGATGCAAAGGAGGCACCGGTGGCGCCGCCCTGAACGCCGAACAGCTCGCCCCGCACCCGGCGCAGACGTTCGAGGTTGGTGGCGATCCCCTCCGCCTCGTCACGGGCGCGCGCGGTCTCGGCCATGGCCATGGCATGCTGGACATGGCGCACGCGCAGCACGCGGTGACGGCGGGACACCAGCCCCTTCACGCGCCGAACTCCGCGATCAGCGCGTTGGCGCTGGTATCAAGGTCGATCCGGCTCTTCTGGTCCTGGCGGATGAAGTTCAGGATTTCCTGGCGACGCTGCACCGCCTCGTCGATCACCGGATCATTGCCGGGACGATAGGCGCCCATCAGGATGAGGTCGCGATTTTCCTCATAGGCGGCCCAGAGGCGGCGATAGGCGGCGGCGGCCTGGCGATGCTCGTCGGGCACGACGTCGGCCATCACGCGCGACAGGGACTTGCCGATGTCGATCGCCGGGAAGATCGCCTGTTCCGACAGGCTGCGCGACAGGACGAAATGCCCATCAACAATGGCGCGGGCGGCATCGACGATTGGATCGTCGGTGTCGTCGCCATCAGCGAGAACGGTGTAGAGCGCAGTGATCGAGCCGCCAGTGCGGGCGTCGACGCCGGCCCGTTCGACCAGGCGCGGGATCAGCGCCAGCGCCGAAGGCGGATAGCCCTTCATCGCCGGCGGTTCGCCGAGCGCCAGGCCGATCTCGCGCTGGGCATGGGCGCAGCGGGTCAGGCTGTCGATCAGCAGCAGCACCTTCTTGCCGCGAGCGCGGAAATATTCGGCGATGGCGGTGGCGCGCGCGGCGGCGCGCAGGCGCAGCACCGGCGGATGATCGGCCGGCACGGCAACCACGATGCTCTTGTGCATCGCATGCTTGAGCTTGGTTTCGAGGAAGTCGCTGACCTCGCGACCACGCTCGCCGATCAGGCCGGTGACGACGATATCGGCTTCCGCGCCGGCGATCATCTGGCCCATCAGCACCGACTTGCCGACACCCGAGCCGGCGATGATGGCGATGCGCTGACCGCGCCCGGCGGTCAGCAGCGCGTTGACGGCGCGCACGCCAAGGTCGAACGGCTCGGTCACACGGCCGCGATCGAGGACATTGCCCTTCACACCGTTGAGCGGCCAGACGCCGCCGGCGATGATCGGCCCCTTGCGGTCGAGCGGCTGGCCCATGGCGTCGATGACGCGGCCGATCAGCCCCTCACCCACCTGCACCATATTGGCCTGGCTGTCGGGTTCGACACGAATGCCGTTTTCCAGCGGCGCGTCAGCGTCGAGCGGCACCAGCAGGGTGCGTTCGCCACGAAAGCCGACGACTTCGGCGCGGCAGACCGACCCGTCGCTGGCCAGGACGCGGGCCCCCGAACCGATCGGACGGCGGAAGCCGGTGACTTCCAGCATGCCGGCATCATGGCTGACCAGACGGCCGACATGGCGCGGCTGGCGATTCTGGACCTGAAGATGCTCGAACAGGGTTTCGGCCTGCGCCAGCTCGGCGCGGATCATGCCTTACCCTCCATGTCGTCCATCAGGGCGCGCAGGCGCGCCAGACGAACGTCCGGGCCATCCTCGACCCAGCCGTCGGCGGTTTCGAGGCGCACGCAGCCGCGCTGCATGCTCTTGTCCGACACCAGCGGCACGCCGATCTGCTCGCCTTCGAGCAGGGCTACGTCGTCAGGATGCAGATGCAGCGCGCTCTTGTCGCTGCTGTCATCGATGAAGGCGGCGACCGCTTCGCAGCGCTGGGTCAGCCGGTCGAGATCGATCTGCACTTCGCCGACAATCTGTTCGACCAGGCGGACGACCGTGGCCGACAACATGGTCGACAGGCTGCCGCTGGGTGCCGGCGCCAGCATTTCAAGCGCGGCGGTCAGGCGGTTGCGCGCCTCGATCTCGTTCGCCTGATCCTCACCGGCGGCGCGATAGCCTTCCTCGAACCCCTGCGAGAAGCCCGCCATATGGGCTTCGTCGATCGGATCGGTCTCCGGTTCGGCATGGATCGGCGCGCGGGCGGGGGCCGCGACGACGTCGCCGGGCAGCGCCGAATAGAGGCTGCGGAAGCCGTTGCTGGCCACCTGGCCAACGCCGATCATCGGCACGCTCGATACGTCATGGCTGGCTTCGGCGGCCCAGATCTTAGACAAAGTCGTTCCCCTTGCCACCCAGCATGATGGTGCCGGCATCCGCCATGCGGCGGGCGGTGGCGATGATCAGCTTCTGCGCGTCGATGACTTCGGCCAGGCGGATCGGGCCGCGTTCCTCGATCTCGTCGGCGATCGCCTGTGCGGCGCGGGCCGACATGCAGCTGAAGATCTTCGCCTTGAGCATGTCGTTCGCACCCTTGAGCGCCACGACCAGCACCTGGCTGTCGACGGTGCGCATCAGCGTGCCCAGATTCTTGTCATCCATGTCGATCAGGTTATCGAAGACGAACATTTCCTCTTCGATGGTCTGGGCGATCATCTTGTCGCGCTTGGCGACGGCCTTCATGATCCGCTGCTCATTGTCCTTGCGGACATTGTTCATGATCGCGGCCGCTTCGACCGTGCCACCGCGCTGCGACGCTGCACCCTGCTTGTTCACCGGACCGCGCAGCAGCAACTGCTCCAGATCGTCCAGCGCCTCGTTCGACACCGGGCCGAGCGTGGCGATGCGATAGACGATCTCTTCCTGATATTCGGTCGGCAGCAATTGCAGCACGTCGGCGGCAACCGGCGCTTCCAGATGCGCCAGCACAATCGCCATGATCTGCGGATGCTCCATCTCGATCAGGATGGCGATTTCCTTGGCGTCCATCCACTTCAGCATTTCCAGCTGGGTGGAGCGGGTCGGCGGGGTGATGCGGGCCAGGATGGTTTCGGCCCGTTCCTCGCCCAGCGCCTTGGTCATCGCGCCGCGGATATGGCGGGTCGCGCCATAGCCGATGGTGGTGCGCTTCTTGGCCTTGGTGACGAAATGGTCGAGCGCCTCGTTCACTTCCTCGGGATCGACATCCTGCACGTCATACATGGCATAGCCGAGCTGACGGACTTCTTCGGGCTCCAGGCGCGACAGGATCTGGGCCGCTTCATCCTCATCGAACAGCATCAGCAGGACGGCGGCGGCGGCGCTGCCCTTGAGCGCCTCGGGACGGCCGGGGACGATCTCAGGCATTTTCCTTCTTCCCTTCCTTCAGAAGGTCGCGGACCACCAGGGCGGCGCGATCGGGATCCTGCTTCACGAAATTGCGGATCAGGTCGGCGCGCTGGGCATAGTCATAGGTGGACGAGATCATGTCGAGCGTCACCGGACGGCTGGGATCGGGATTTTCGGTCGCCTGCTTGGTCAGTTCGCCCGAGATTTCGCGACCCAGGCGCTGCCCGGCTTCGGCGGTCTCCACGACCTTCGCTTCCTGGGCAGCGGCGCGGCGCTTGAGCAGCGGGCGGCCGATGCCGAAGATCACCAGCAGCGCGACCAGCAGGGCCGAGACATTGCGGATCAGCGGCGACATCCAGTCGGCCTCATACCAGGGCGCCTTGACCTCTTCGGCCTTGGCGAAGCTGCGGGCCGACAGAGCGACGACGTCGCCACGGGCCTGGTCGAAGCCGACGGCGCCCTTCACCAGCGCTTCCAGCGCGGCGATTTCCTGGGCAGAGCGCGGCTTGCCATCAGCGCCGGTGTCGAGCGCGACCGCGACCGACAGGCGCTTGACGGTGCCGACAGCATCCTTGGTGACCGACACTTCACGGCCCAGCTCGAAGCTACGGTTGAAGGTTTCCTCGGTCTTCATCGGCGGCAGGCCCGGCGTGGCCGGCTGCTGCTGTTCGGTGGTCTGGCCCTGCGTCACGGCCTGGCCGTTCGGGTTGGTCTGGGTCACGGTCGGGTTGACCGGCGCCTGGTTGCTGAGCGCGCCGGGAATGCCCGATGCCTCGCCAGCCTTCTGGCCCCGCTCGTCCGACGACCAGCTGCCCTGCTCGGCACGCAGGCGCGCCTCGTCCTGGGGGAAGCTTTCGCGGGTCGCCTGGCGTTCGGCGAAGTTCAGTTCGGCATGGACTTCGGCCGAAAATTTGCCGTCGCCCAGGATCGGGGTCAGCAGCGCGACCACCGACTGGCGATAGCGATCCTCGATCCGGGTCTGGATGGCGAGCTGGCGATCGTCGGCGGCATTGCCGTCATTATTGCTGAGCAGGCGGCCATTCTGGTCGACGACCGAAATATCTTCCGGGTTCAGTTCCGGGATCGACGAGGCGACGAGATGGACGATGGCGCTGACCTGCGCGTCGGTGAGCGTGCGGCCCTGCGACAGGCGCAGCATCACGGAAGCCGAGGGCTTGGTGCGTTCGCGCAGGAAGACGCTGGGCGCTTCGACCGCGAGATGGACCTTGGCGCTCTCGACACTGTCGATCGCCTCGATCGTGCGGGCGAGATCGGTTTCGCGGGCGCCGCGCAGCTTCTCATTCTCGACCGCGCGGCTGGCGCCCATCGGCAGGCTGTCGATCATGCTGTTGCCGTCGGGCGCGCTCTTGGGCAGGCCCTGGGCGGCGAGCATCATCTTCGCCTTGAAATAATCGCCCTCGCCAACGGTCATGCCGCCGGCATTGTCGAAGTCATATTTGATGCCATTCTGGTCGAGCACCTGGGCGACGGCAGACTTGTCGGCATCGGGCAGGCCGCGGAACAGGTCGCGCTGCGGCGGTTCGCGCAGGGCCAGCCAGGCAGCGCCAGCCACCGCGACGGTGCCGAGCAGGCCGAGCAGCGGCAGGCTCTTGGCCACGGCCGGCTGCTTGATGAAGCCCGCGAAGCGCGCCTTGAGCGCGTCGACGCCCTTGGCATTGCCGAAGCTGGCACCGGTGACGGCCGGGAGGGCCGGGGCAGCGGCCGAGCCGCCATCGATGGTGAGTGCGTTCTCGCTCATGGGTTAGACCGGCATGCTCATAATGTCCTTGTAGGCGGACAGGAGTTTGTTGCGGACCTGGAGGGTCGCCTCGAAGCTGACCGATGCCTGCTGCTTGGCCAGCATGACCGCAGCGATATCGGTGGTTTCGCCCCGCTCGAACGCCGAGGCGGCATCGCCGGCCTGGGTCTGCAGGCCGTTGACCTGCTGGAGCGCGTTGTTGAGCGCGTCGGTGAAGCCGCCGGGCGCGGTGCCCTGGGTGGCGCCCGCGCCGCCAGCCGAACCGACATTGCCGGTCGAGGCGACGTCGCGCAGCGCGGCGTTCTTCTGCAGGATGGCATTGCGCATCGCCATCACGCTGTCGGTGGGAGAGATACCGGTCATGCCCTAACCCTCCTTAAGCCGCAGCCAGCTCACGCATCTCGGCGAGCCGATAGCGCAGCGTGCGTTCGGAAATGCCCAGCTTGCGGGCGGCGGCGGCGCGATGGCCGTCGGTCTCGCGCAGGGCGGTGCGGATCGCTTCCAGCTTGGAATGATGGGCAACGTCGCGCAGGCGGATCGGTTCGGCCGGTGCGGCAGCGACTGCGGCCACCGGCGTCGCCGAAACGATACGCAGCGGCTGCGGCGCGCCGGCGACATGCAGGTCGTCGGCCTCGATGCGCTCGCCGTCGCGCAGCACCAGCGCGCGCTGCAGCACATTGCCCAGCTCGCGGGCATTGCCCTGCCAGCGATGAGCGGCCAGCTTGTCGAGTGCGGCGGCGGTCGGCCAGACAAAGCCGTCCTTGCCGGCATCCTGGTGGCGCAGCAGCATGGCGGCGGCGATCGCGGCGATGTCGCCGGGACGTTCGGCCAGCGGGCGCAGTTCCAGCGCCATGACATTGAGGCGCCAGTAAAGGTCTTCGCGGAAGCGGCCGGCGGCGACTTCGTCGGCCAGGTTGCGGTTGCAGGCGGCGACGATGCGGACATTGACCGGCACCGGATGAGTGGCGCCAACCGGCAGCACTTCGCCTTCCTGGAGGGCACGCAGCAGCTTGGCCTGGAGCGCGAGGGGCAGCTCGGCGATTTCGTCGAGGAACAGGGTGCCGCCGTCCGCGGCCAGGAACAGGCCGTCCGAGGCATTGGATGCGCCGGTGAAGCTGCCCTTCTTGTGACCGAACAGCATGGCTTCCATCATGGTTTCGGGCAGCGCGGCGCAGTTGACGGCGATGAAGTCATGGGTGACCCGACCGGACTGGGTATGAAGGAAGCGCGCCATGCCTTCCTTGCCGGTGCCGGTGTCGCCCTGGATCAGGACGGTGGCATCGCTGCGCGCCACGCGGCCGGCCAGTGTCATCAGGCGGGCGCTGGCGGCATCGCCAACGGCCGGGACCGAAGCCGGGCGGGCCAGTTCGGCGATCAGCGCGAAGGCAAAGCCCATGTCTTCGAGGCCAAAGGCGACGCGTGCGGGCAGGCCATTGGCCGCCGGCACCAGCGACGGCTTGCCGTCGACCAGGTTGATGAGGATATCGCGATGGGTGGCATGGCCGATCTCGGTCGCGAGAAGGACGCGGCGGCTATCCCGCTCACGCGGGCTCTGCGCATCCACGATCCGCACCGTGTACAAGGCATTTTCGAGCCAGTGCTGCAAGCCCGGAACGAGCGCGCAGACCCCACGGCTCACGTCAAGCGATGACATGAACTGTCCCCAGTGTCTTGGCAGGTTTGTGCCCCCGCACGCCCCTACCCCCTTCGATGACTTAAATTTACGCCGGCGTGGTTATTAGATGGTTAACGCGGCCATTAACTTGCCGGTGACCGGCAATTTTTTTCCGCTCCGCCGGCAGAAAAATTGCACTCTATATATACGCGCACGCGTAGAGGGCTGTTTTTCCATCTTTTTCCAGAAAAATCGCATTGACCCCTAAAAGCTTTTCGCGGCCCGCCGTTATCCCCTTTCGAGGCCGCAAGCGTCAGACGACAGCGACCTGATGAACGGAAAGGGAATATCATGACTGTTATCGGAACCAACTCGTCGGCGCTGCGGGCCACCAATGCTTCGGCCGCCTCCAGCAAGGCTCTGTCCACCGCCATGGAGCGCCTGTCGACCGGCAAGCGCATCAACTCGGCCAAGGACGACGCCGCCGGCCTCGCCATCGCTTCGTCGATGACCTCGCAGATCAAGGGCATGACCCAGGGCATCCGCAACGCCAATGACGGCATCAGCCTGGCGCAGACCGCAGAAGGCGCACTGGGCGAAGTCACCAACATGCTGCAGCGCATGCGTGAACTGACCGTCCAGGCCGGCAACGACACCAACGACGACACCGCCAAGGGCAACATCAAGTCGGAAATCGACCAGCTCGCCACCCAGATCGGCAAGGTTCTGTCGGACACCAGCTTCAACGGCATCAAGCTGTTCGACGGTTCGGCCGGTCCCGCCTCTGACGGCAAGATCAACATCCAGGCTGGTGCCAACTCCAGCGACGCGATCGAAATCGACCTGGGCAATGTCGAAGACGACACCGATGTCGCCGCCGTCGTGACCGCTGGTGCGACCACCACCGCCCTCGACGTCACGGCCGGCACCTTCGACGTCGGCGCAGCGCTCGACCTCTACGACTCGGCCCTGAAGGCGATCGACACCTCGCGCGCCAATCTCGGTGCGGTGCAGAACCGCCTGGAATCGACCGTCAACACGCTGACCGCGAACGTCACCAACCTGACCGACGCCAAGAGCCGCATCGAAGACGCCGATTTCTCGACCGAAACCACCGCGCTCGCCAAGGCCCAGATCCTGAGCCAGGCATCGACCGCGATGCTGGCCCAGGCCAACCAGAGCCAGCAGAACGTCATGAAGCTGATCCAGTAATCCGGATCGGACACCGAAAATGACGGGTTGAGGTATTGGTCACCGGCAACCCGCCATGTCACCCCCGGCACATCAACAGTCCCCACCGTGCCGGGGGTAACACCTTCGATCAAACGGCCAAATTCGAAGCCTCCGTCCCCCCGGACGGGGGCTTCATCGCGTTTGATTACAGGCACATCTTGCAATGCCGCGATCAGCACCCATGATGGACGCATGACCATGATCGACCGGCGCGCCTTGATCGCTGCTTCGGGCGCAGCGCTGCTGCTCCCCCGCCCTGCCCTTTCCCAAGCCAGAAACGACCGTTTCTCCTGGGATGGCATCATCACCATGGCGCAGAAGCTGGCGCGCGCGCCCTTTTCCGAAACCCCGCCCAATCCGGTCGCCGCCAAGGTCGGTTATGACCAGATGCACCAGGCCCGGTTCCGCGACGAGAAGACGATCTGGGGCGACCTGCCCGGCGACACCGGCGTCCGCCTGTTCCCGCTGAGCGGCACGGCCCAGCAGCCGGTGCAGATCGCGTTGGTGGACAAGGGCGTGGCGACGCCGCTGCGTTATGATCCCGCCATGTTCGAGACGCCGGACGGCAATGCCGTCGCGGACCTTGGTCCGGACGCGGGCTATGCCGGCTTCCGCATCATGAATGCCAGGCGCGACGGCGACTGGCTGTCCTTCCTGGGTGCCAGCTATTTCCGCGCGCCCGGCCCGACCAAGCAGTTCGGCCTGTCCGCCCGCGCGATCGCGATCAACACCAGCATTCCGGGCAAGGAGGAATTTCCCCGCTTCACCCATTTCTGGCTGGAGCGGACCGGCGACAACAGCGTCACCGTCTATGCCCTGCTCGACGGGGCATCGATCACCGGCGCGTTCCGCTTCGTCAACCGGCTTGGCGCCAAGGGGGTGACACAGGACGTGACCGCCGCCCTCTTCCCGCGCCGGCCGATCCCCGAACTGGGCCTGATGGCGATGACCAGCATGTTCTGGTATGACGAGGCGCACCGGACCAAGGGCACCGACTGGCGCCCGGAAATCCATGATTCCGACCTGCTCTCCATCGCCAGCGCCGATGGCAGCGCGCAGGCCCGGCCGCTGGTGAACCCGTCCGTACCGCGCGTCGATGGCTTTGCCGAGACCAGCCCCAAGGGCTTTGGCCTGTTGCAGCGCGACCGCAATTTCGACCATTATCAGGATGACGGCGTCTATTATGACCGTCGCCCCTCGCTATGGGCGACGCCGTCTGCGCCGCTGGGTGCAGGACAGGTGCGGCTCTACACCTTCCCGACCGACAGCGAATATACCGACAATGTCTGCGCCTATTGGACACCGGCCAAGGCCGCGCGTCCCGGCAGCCGGATCGACGCCGCCTATCGGCTGGACTGGACCGCGGACCGGGCACCCGCCGGCAGCAATCTGGCGATCGTGCAGGCGGTCTGGCGCGGTCGTGGTGACGAAGCCGGGGTCGAGCGACTGGTGATTGACTTTGCCGGCCTGCCCGCCGATGCGAAGCCTGACCTGTGGACCGACATCGGCAATGGCACCATCGTCAAGAAGGGCGGATATCCGGTGCTGGGCCAGGCAGGATTGTATCGCGTGGCGATCGACATCCGCAAATCGGGCGACAGGGCGGCGGATATCCGGGTTCAACTTCGCTCTGGCAATCGCGCGTTCAGTGAATATGTGCATTATCCGATAGGCGCATGAAGGGAACCACGCGGGTAGCGAAAGGTTCTAGCGCTCGGGTTAACCAGGAATGGGTCTGACATGACATCGACAGGAGGCACGAACGTGGCCGATGGGGCCACGGGGTCGCAAGCGCTTGTCCGGGCGTTCGAAAGCGTGCCGGCAGAAGCGCCGCTTGCCATGCCGGTGCAGGATTTCACGACCGCGCCGGGTCGGATTCATCGGCCGCTGAACATCGACCTGTGGGCCCGCCGGCTGCTGGTCGTGCTGCTGGCACTGCTGCCCGCCGCGCTTGCCGCGCACGAGATGCGCCGGTCGATCGGCCTGGACGGCATTTCCTTCTGGGAAGGCGTCTATCTGGCCCTGTTCATCCCGCTCTTCGCCTGGATCGCCTTCGGCTTTGCCACTGCCGCGATCGGCTTCCTGCTGCTGACGGTCGGCAAGGGCAAGGGCGTTCGCCCCTATATCCCGCGCGATCGCACGCCGCTCAAGGCGCGCACCGCCATCCTGCTGCCGGTCTGCAACGAGGATTTCCTGGGCGTGCTCGGCCGCCTGTCGATCATGGAACGATCGCTGTCGCAGGTAATGGGCGGCGAGCGCTTCGAATTCTTCATCCTGTCGGATTCCAACCCGGAAAATGGCGAGACCGAGCGCAAGGCCTATCTGGAAATGCGCAAGGCCTTCTCGCGCCCGGTCCATTATCGCCGTCGCGCCCGCAACATCGGTCGCAAGCCCGGCAATATCGAGGAGTGGGTCACCCGTTTCGGCGGCGCATATGACCATATGATCGTGCTGGATGCCGACAGCGTGATGAGCGGCCAGACCATGGCGCGCCTGTCGGTCGACATGGAACGCCACCCGCATCTGGGCCTTATTCAGACCGTCCCGACGGTGATGGGCGCGGCCACGCTGTTCGCCCGCTGGCAGCAATTTGCCAGCCGCCTGTTCGGGCCGATCTCGGCCGCCGGCATGATCTGGTGGGCCGGGTCCGAAGGCATGTTCTGGGGCCATAATGCGATCGTGCGGGTGCGTGCCTTCGCCGAAAGCTGCGGCTTGCCCGAACTGCCGGGCCGTGCGCCCTTTGGCGGCCATATATTGAGCCATGACATGCTGGAAGCGGCGCTGCTGCGCCGGCGCGGCTGGGACGTCCACATGGTCACCGCCGACGACAGTTTCGAGGAATTTCCGCCGGCCATGCCTGACCTGTTCACCCGCGATCGTCGCTGGTGCCAAGGCAATATCCAGCACGTTCCGCTGCTGGCCAAAATCAAGGGGTTGCACCCGGTCAGCCGGTTCCAGCTGTTCGTCGGCGCCTCGGCCTATTGCACCTCGCCGCTATGGCTGGCGATGATGCTGGTGGTTCTGGGCGGCGTCGCCACCGGCGTCTGGCCGCCGGCCGCCGTGCTGCCGTCCAGCACGCTGCTGACGGTAACCGCAGTGCTGCTGTTCGGTCCCAAGATATTGGCGATCGGCTGGGCCATGGCCGACCCGTCGCGGCGGATCGGCTTTGGCGGCGCAGTGCGGATGACGCGCGGCGTGATCGCCGACATAATCCTGTCGATCCTGATGGCGCCGGTCGCGATGCTGACCCAGACGATCAACCTGTTCAGCATCCTGATGGGCCGCAAGGCGAGCTGGAACGGCCAAACCCGCGACCGCGACGGCATGGCGATCCTGGGTGCGATCTGGCTGTTCAAATGGCATATATTGCTCGGCGTCGGCCTGGCCGTGCTGGCCGTGCGTGCCAATGCGATCGGCTGGATGAGCCCGGTGCTGGCCGGCCTATTCGCCGCCCCCGTTCTGGCCGCGCTGACCGCGCGCAAGGATCTGGGCCAGCGGGCGGAAAATAGCGGCCTGTTCCAGGTGCCCGAACCGTGGTGGCGGACACAGAATTACCGGCCGCTGCGTTTCCGCTGGCCGGTTCCGGGTCGCAAGGCATCGGTATCGCGTCCCGCCAACGACGGTTGACGGGCGCACGGGCCGGTCAGTTCCAGTCGCTGAGCTTGCCACGCAGCTTGTCGAGCGCCGACTTCTTGATCTGGCACACGCGCGCGGCACCGATGTCCAGCGTCTGGCCGATTTCCTCCAGATTGAGTTCCTCGACGAAATAGAGTTGCAGCACCAGTGCCTCGCGCTCGGGCAGTTCGCCGATACATTTGGCGAGCGCGCCTTTGAGCGATTCCCGCTCCATGATGTCGTCGGCACGATCCTCGACATCGGCGAACCACATGGACTGGTCGGAATAGACCTCATCCATGCTGGTGTGCTGGACCATCTCGGCGCCATCGGCCGCCTCGCGATAGTCGGCGGCATCCATGCCCAGTTCAGCGGCCATTTCCGCTTCGAGCGGCGCCCGACCCAATTTCTGTTCCAGCTTCGCGCGGGTGGCGGCCAGCTTCTTGCGGGTCGCCATGGCGGAGCGGCACAGGGTGGAATGGCGCCGCAGATGATCGATCATCGCGCCGCGCACGCGCAGCTGCGCATAGGAGGCAAAGCCCAGGCCGCGATCCTCGAAGCTGTTGGCAGACTCCACCAACGCGACCATGCCGATCTGCAGCAGATCTTCCACCTCGATCGCGCTGGAGACGCGGCCATGGACATGCCACGCGATCTTGCGCACCAGCGGCATATAGCGGCGCGCCAGCTGTTCGGGGGAATTGGCAAGCCCTGCCCGTCCATAGGTGAGGACATCCGAGCCTGCAGCGACCTTATTCATATACATTGGTCAGTCTCCTCAGGCGACGCGTTCACGCGGCAGCGGATCGTGCCGGGGCGTGGGACGCTGCTCGCCACCGACGACGGCGACAACCTCGACACCCTTGCCGTCCGGGATTTCCAGGAAGGACAGCACCGGGGTCTCGGGCAGATGGGGTTTGAACAGCCGGGCGAGCGCGCGGCGCGCGACCGGTGAAGTGACGATGGCGAAATTGCGCGCCTGGCCCAGCATCGGCCGGGCGGCATGCACGACCGATTCGACGATGCGGTTGCCCAGGCTCGGCTCGATCGGATGCTTGGCGTCGCCGGCGACACGCATCGCCTGCGCCAGCATCGCTTCCAGATCGCCGTCGAGGGTGATGACCGGCAGCGGCATCTTCACCGGGACGAGGCCCTGGATGATGAGTGCGCCGATGCGCTGGCGCACCGCTTCGACAAGCTGTTCGTGGTTCATGTCGGGACGGGCCGCATCGACCATCGCCTCGCAGATGCGGCGGAAATCCTTGAGCGCGATCCCTTCCGACAGCAGCGCGCGGCACAGCGCGGAAATCTGCGTCAGGCTGAGCGTGCCGGGAGTGAGGCCATCGACCAGCTGCGGCGCGACATCCTTGAGATTGTCGAGCAGCTTGCGGGCTTCGTCCAGACCGAACATCTCGGCCGCGTTCATCGCGATCAGCTGGTTGAGATGGGTGGCGACCACCGTCGGCGGATCGACCACGGTATAGCCGGCGACCACCGCCTCGCTGCGCTTGGCCGGCGAAATCCAGACAGCGTCGAGGCCGAAGGTCGGATCCTTGGCCGGGCGACCGGCGACCGTGCCTTCCAGCATGCCGCTGTCCAGCGCCAGCAGATCGTCGGGCCAGATATCATCCTCGCCCACGACGACGCCGGCGATGGTGATGCGATACTGATTGGGTTCGAGCGCCAGATTGTCCTTCACGCGGACCATCGGCACGACAAAGCCCAGTTCCTTCGACAACTGGCGACGAATGCCGGTGATGCGGGCCATCAGCGGCGCGCCCTTGCGCTCGTCGACCAGGCCAATGAGGCCATAACCGATCTCCAGACCCAGGATCGCGCCATCGGACACGTCGTTCCATTCGATGATGGCCGGGTTGGGCGGCGGGGCGACCGGTTCAGGTTCGGCCGCCTTGCGCTGGCCGGCCTTGCGCAGCTGCCAGGCGATACCGCCGGCGATGGCAGCGGCCGTCAGGATGATGAGATGCGGCATGCCCGGCAGGATGCCGAGGAAGCCGAGGATCGCGGCAACGGGCACCCAGGCCTTGCCGGTGCCGAACTGGCCGGCGACCTGCGCCGAAAGATCCTGTTCGGACTTGACGCGAGTCACGATCGAGGCGGCAGCGATCGACAGCAGCAGCGCCGGGATCTGCGCGACCAGCGCGTCACCGATGGCGAGCAGGATATAGGTTTGGGCCGCATCACCCATCGCCAGGCCATGGCTGACCACGCCCAGGATGATGCCGCCGATGATGTTGATCGCCAGGATCAGGATGCCGGCGATCGCGTCGCCCTTCACGAACTTGGACGCACCGTCCATCGAACCGTAGAAATCCGCTTCGGTCGCGACTTCGGCGCGGCGCAGCTTGGCTTCCTCGGGCGTCATGAGGCCGGCATTGAGATCGGCGTCGATCGCCATCTGCTTGCCCGGCAGGGCGTCCAGGGTGAAGCGGGCCGACACTTCCGACACGCGGCCCGCGCCTTTGGTGATGACCACCAGGTTGATGATCATCAGGATCGCGAAGACGAAGATGCCGACGACATAGTCGCCGCCGATGAGGAAGTGGCCGAATGCCTCGATCACCTGGCCCGCGGCGTCCGATCCCTCATGGCCCGACACCAGCACGACGCGGGTCGAGGCGACGTTGAGCGCCAGGCGCAGCAGGGTCGCGAACAGCAGCACCGTCGGGAAGCTGGAAAAGTCGAGCGGCTTGGCAGCATTCAGCGCCACCATCAGCACGGCAAGGCTGATCATGATGTTGGTGATGAAGCCAATGTCCAGCATCACCGCCGGCACCGGCACCATCATGAACAGCACGACCATCAGCGTGGCGAACGGCAACACCGCTCCCTTGGCGGCGCTCATCCAGATCTTCGCTTTGACTTGGGTGGGAGTCATGAGAGGCCGTTACCTTCCGAGGGTGGCGAGCATGAGATAGGCGAGACGCGCCGTCTGCGGTTCCGGGCGGACGGTAACGTCGGCCTGGGTCGCAAGGCGCTGGGTTTCGATCCGCACATAATCGGCGGGAGCGACGGTCTTCGCACCGCTGGGCAGCCCAGCTGCGCCAGATGCGTCGGCATATTGGACATTGCCGGTGCCGATCGAATCGACACCTTTTTGCAGCTTGCTGGCGAAGCGATCGCGAATATCGGCGAAGCTGCGGGCATTGCCCTGTTTGTCATAGAAGATCGAGCGATTGGCGCGGGCCGCCGCCGGGAAGATCGAGGCGGCCGTTGCGCCAGGCGCGCGATCATTCATCGACAGGAATTTGGAGGCACCACCTACGCCCAGGAAATGGGCGAGGTAGAGATCGACCGGCTCGGCCTCACGACCCAGGCGGCTTTCCAGATAGGCCTTGTTGTCGGCGGCATGTTCCGCCGCCATGACCGAGGCGGTCTCGGGATGCTTGCGCAGATCCAGGATCTGCTGACGCAGGTCCGGGTCCGACACATAATAGCGGCCATTGCTGCCCTTGCTGATCGCGTCAGCCGCCCAGCCCAGCCCATATTCGGCGCCATGCTTGTCGACGACGGCGAGCCAGCTCTGGTCGACGAACTGATAGAGACCGGTGGCGGAAGAGGTGGCGGCACGGGCGCTGGGGTTCAGGCTGGATTCGATCTTGGCCTGACCAAGCAGGTAGGAGAAGTCCACGCCGGTACGACGGCTCGCCATCGCAATCGCGTTGGTGACGCGATTACCGGCCGAAGCTCCCGTTGCTGAAATGTCTGCAAGTGCCGACACTGACCCACAATCCCCATTTGGTACCGTGGGCTATTAGAGCAATGCTTGTGCCAAGATTTGGTTAACGCGGTTAAACAAGATTCTGCGTAAAACGAAAAACGGCGCCGATTGGCGCCGCTTTAGCCCGAAAGCAAATTTATTTTTGTCAGCGCCGACCGTAGGTGAGCGGCGCATTGCGAGCGCCGTTGGAGGTCAGGATCGCGAGTCGCTGGCTGGTATAGTCCGCCAGCACATTGGTGCGGACGCGCGCCGCTTCGATCAGCGGCAGGAGCCGGTTGAGCCGTTCGACCACATCGGGTTCGGAGCGCCAGGCGCCAATCGCACGGGCGGCAGCGGCCGCCGTGCTGACCCTGGTGCTGGCAGCTTCGATCGCGGCCGCATCATTGCCGTCCAGCGCAGCGCGCAGGTCGTCAAATGCGGCGAAGAGACCATCCAATGCAGCAAGGCCGAGGGGCATGAAGGAATGTCCTGTTTAGGCGGGAAGATCGAGCGCCATCATCCGGTCGGCGATCACCGACGGGTTGACGGGATAATTGCCCGAAGCGATCGCGGCCTTGATGGCAGCGATGCGGTCCATATCGACAGGCGCGCCTTCGGCCGCCATACGCGCCGCCGGGCTGGCCGACGTCGATGCCGACGCGGTGGTGCCGGTCGATCCGGTTGCCGATGCGGCGCGGGTCTTGCCCCCTTCGCGCAAGCGGTTAGCCTCGATTGCCGAACTGATGCTCTGGCCGACTGAGTTGATCATTGGTTCATTCCTTCACTCGTCCCTTGAACGCTATAACGGACAAGTTCAAAAATTATTAAATCCCGGAATGCGCACTACGCCCATGTCCACGATCTGGGCAAGTACAGGCGATGACTTCTTGTCTTCGCGCACGCGAATCGTCTCGCCAATTGCGCCATCTTCATCGGCGATCATCATGCGCGATACGCTGAAACTGGCATTGCCGGCCATGAGCTGGACCGGATCGCCGCGTTTGACGACCGATTCCTTGACAACCGGCCGCGCGGCCGGGGCATAGCGGCCGACCGGGCCGGAGGCAGCTGCGGCGGCCCCCGCGACCAGCGGCACACGGATGCGCCAGCCCAGTGCATCGCACTTGACCATGGCGGCGCCGAAGATCGGCCCTTCGACGCTGGGCGTGGTCGGGCAGGCTGCAAGGCGGAGGCGACGATCGACCGGCGCCAGCGGGCCACCGGGTTCACCCATGTTCGCGCCGACGGTCATCGCGACCAGGCTGTCGATGCGATCCAGATTCTCGAACTTCTGCTGCGCCAGCGCGGGCTGCGCAGCGGCGCAGGCCAGGGCGATGGCGAGGAACTGAACGGGTCTGGTCACGGCGTTTCTCCGAAAATGCGGACTTTCGCCATGGTTAAAAGCAACAAACGTGCCAGTTAAGGATCAGGGCTTCACGGTCTCGCCCGGTGCGATGCGGATCACCTGCCCCTGCCCGTCGGCGCTGTCCGCCTGATCCAGGCCGCGGATGAGCAGCCGATCGCCGCCTATGCCCTGCGCCTTGAGCGCACGCGCCACGGCGCCAAGCCGCGCCGCCGCCAGATCCCAGTCGTCAAAACGCTGTCGCGCCCGGTCCTGCCCCTGGCTGCGCAGTTCGATCATGCGGTCATCCTGCATATAGGGCCGCACCGCCGCGCGCAGACGTATCTGCCCTTGCGGCGTCAGCATCGCCTCGCCCGGCGCAAACAGCTCTGCCGCGCGCAGTTCGATCGCGGTGCGGGCGGGACGGCCACCAAATTGGCGACTGACCTCCGCCAGCATCGCATCGCGGCGCTGGCTGCCGGTCGCCTGGAGCAGCACGAAGAAGCCGAGCAGCAGCATCAGCAGATCGGCAAAGCTGACGGCCCAGCGATTGCGCCGGGCCGCCGTTGCGGCCGATGGAATTGCAGGCGCGGTCATGCGACTTCGCGGATCGATGCGCGGCGCAGCGGCGCATTTTCGCGCCGTGCGATCGCCAGCATGCGTGCCACCGCCTCCTGCTGCCAGGCCAGTTCCTGTTCGGACAGGGTCGCCAGACGCGCAGCGATCGGCGCGGCGAGCAGATTGGCGATGACCACGCCATAAAGGGTTGTGAGCAGCGCAAGCGCCATGGAAGGACCAAGCGCGGACGGATCATCCATCGCCGCGAACATGCCGACCAGCCCGATGATCGTGCCGGCCATGCCCAGTGCCGGCGCCGCATCGGCGACCGACAGCCAGACATTGCGCACCCTGGCGTGACGCTGGGCGCGATCGGCCAGGGCCTGCGACGCCCAATTTTCGAATTGTTCGACGCGATCGCAATTGGCAAGGCGACGCGCGGCATCGACCATAAAGCCGCTATCGCTCTTCACCCGATCGATGCACATCAGGCCGCGCAACTGGGCCACCTGGTCGATCTGGAGCAGGGCCGTGCGCGCCGCATCCCGGTCGCGCAGCGGATCGGCGCGCAGCAAAGGCCGCAATGCCACGCAGGCCCGGCCGACCGCCTGAACGCCATTCTGCGCCAGCGCCACGACCGCGACGCCACCCAGCATCGCGGCGAGCGTGAGCGGATCGAACAGATGCGCCAGAATCCCGATCATGCCACCTTCCGTTCCGCCATGCTGACCGGGCGGCAAAAGATTGCCGCCACCCGGCAAATTTTTGCCGCCCTTGCCGCCCGATGCCGCGAAAGCCCGAATTTCCGGCGGTTTGCCGCACCATCCTGCGTCACCCACGCAAATTGGCACGGTCCTTGCGGATATCCGGCTGGATCGCTCGCATCGAACGCCATCAGGCAGGAGAACGGCGGGGAGATCGAAAGCTTTAGGCCCGAAAGGGCAAAAAGGGACTGACGGGAAATGTCGCTGGAAGACGGTTTGTTCGGGATCCATGGAAAGGCGCTGGCGCTTCGCTCGCAGCGTCTGTCCCTGCTCGCGTCGAACATCGCGAACGCTTCGACCCCCAATTACAAGGCGCGCGACATCGATTTCGATGCCGCGCTCAAGGAAGCGACCGCCCAGAGCGACCGCGGCCCGGCCGATGTCGGCCAGGCAGTGGACGATGCCATGGGCTATCGCGTGCCGTTGCAGCCCAGCCTTGACGGCAACACCGTCGAACTGAGCACCGAACAGACCCTGTTCGCGGAAAATGCGGTGAAATATCGCACCACCCTCTCCTTCCTGGAGGGCCGCATCAACACCATCAACCGCGCGCTGAAGGGAGAATGAGCATGAGCGGTTCAGGCCCCATGAATGTGTTCGACATTGCCGGCCGCGCCATGAGCGCGCAGCTGGTGCGTCTGAACGCCACCGCATCGAACATGGCCAATGCCGGCAATGTCACCGGCAGTGCCGCCGAAGCCTATCGCGCGATCAAGCCGGTTTTCCAGTCGGTTACCGACAGCCCCGGCGTGTCGACGGTCAAGGTCGCCAATGTCGTGACCACCAATGCGGAACCGACCAAGCGCCACGACCCCAATCATCCGCTGGCCGATGCCAATGGCGATGTCTGGGAATCGGCGGTCGATAGCAATGCGGAGATGGTCGACATGATCGAGACCGCCCGCATGTACCAGAATAATGTGCAGGTGCTCAACACCGCCAAATCCCTGATGCTCGAAACCATAAGGATCGGCAAATGACGACGACGTCTACCGTCACCGATAGCGCAGGCCTTTCGGTCTACAACCCGAATGCCAATGTCGGCACGGGCAGCGCGACCATGGATCAGTCGAGCTTCCTGACGCTGCTGACCGCGCAGATGCAGTATCAGGATCCGTTCGAACCGGTCGACAATACCGAGATGGTGTCGCAGATGGCGACCATCACCCAGTCGACCGGCATCGCCGAAATGAACCAGTCGCTGAAATCGCTGGCTTCGGAACTGAGCGGCACGCGGCTTGGCGATGCAGCCAGCTGGATCGGCAAGTCGATGCTGGTCCAGAGCAATGTCGCGGTGCCCGATTCCAGCGGCTATTATGCCGGCCAGATTACGCTGAGCGGCGCCAGCGATGCCGTCAGCGTCGACCTGGTCGATGGCGACGGCAATGTCGTCAAGTCGATCGACCTGGGCGCGCAGAGCGCCGGCGAGGTCGCCTTCTACTGGGATGGCAAGGATGATGCGGGCGAAACCGTTTCCTCCTCCGCCCTGCAGGTCAAGGTCAATGGCGGCACCACCAGCCAGGTCGCGACCTGGGCCACCATCGCCGCCGTCCAGTCACCCGCCGACGGTTCCTCCTCCAAACTGATCACCGCACTCGGCAGCTATGCGCCGACCGACGCGATCAGCCTGATGTAATTTCACCCATCCTTTTCACCCAAGGAGCTACGCCATGTCCTTCTATGTTTCGCTTTCCGGCCTCAAGGGCGCACAGGCCGACCTGTCCGCCGTCTCGAACAATGTCGCCAACGTGAACTCGACCGCCTTCAAGAAGAGCAAGGCCCAGTTCGGCGACATCTTCGCCGCTGCGCCGATGCAGACCACCCACCAGGTCGCCGGCCAGGGCGTGCGTGTGCAGGGCATCACCCAGCAGTTCACCCAGGGCACGATCGAAACCACCGACAAGACGTTGGACCTGGCGATCTCGGGCGAAGGCTTCTTCACCGTGAAGGGCGAAGATGGCACCATCAGCTATACCCGCAACGGCGCCTTCTCGGTCGACAATGACCGCTATGCCGTCGACACCACCGGGTCGCGCATCCAGGTATTCGCGGTCGATCCCGACACCGGCGAGATCACGACGCCGCCGACCAATTCGACGACGCCCAGCGACCTCACCGACCTGCAGATCCCGACCACCTACAAGGGCGAAGCCGATGGCGCGCAGCTGACCAGCGTGGGCGTGGGCAAGGACGGCCTAGTGTCGGCCATCTATGCCGACGGTTCGACCGTCTATCTGGGCCAGGTCGCCATGGCATCGTTCAACAGCCTGGAAGGCCTGCGCCAGCAGGGCGACGCGCACTGGACCTCGACCGTGGAAAGCGGCAACGCGATTATCGGTACGCCCAACCAGGGCATGTTCGGCGCCGTCAACTCGGGCTCGCTGGAACGTTCCAACGTCGACATCACCGACGAACTGGTCCAGCTGATCGCGGCCCAGCGCAACTTCCAGGCGAACTCGAAGGCGATCGAGGCGGCCAACACGCTGACCACCACCATCGTCAACATCCGTAGCTAAGGCTTAGGGTAGAAGGGGTAGCCCATGGACCGGCTCGTCAACACGGCACTAACCGCGATGCGCGGTGCGATGGCCCGCCAGGCGTCGATCGCGAACAATCTCGCGAACGCCAACACGGTCGGCTTTCGCGCCGAAATCGCCAATGCCGAGACGCGCTGGATCAAGGGCGATACCTTCGATACCCGAGCCCAGGCCTCCGAACAGGTGATCGCCGCCGACATGGCGCAGGGGGCGGTCACCGAAACCGGCAATCCGCTGGACGTGGCAATGAACGGCGACGCACTGCTCGCCGTTCAGGCCCCGGACGGACAGGAAGCCTATACGCGCCGTGGCGACCTGAAGGTCAATGACAGCGGCCTGCTGACCACCGGCGACGGCCTGGCTGTGCTGGGCCAGGGCGGCCCGATCACCCTGCCCCAGATGGACAGCGTATCGATCGCCCAGGATGGCAGCATCTGGGGCGTGCCCCAGGGCGGCGATCCGGCCAATCCGCAGCAGGTCGACAAGCTGAAGCTGGTCAATGCCGCCGGTTCCAGCATCGCCAAGGGCACAGACGGGCTGTTCCGCGAAGTGAATGGCGGCGCCCTGCCCGAAGATCCGATCGCGACCGTCACATCGGGATCGCTGGAAGGATCGAACGTCAACGCCACCGCCGCGCTGGTCCAGATGATCGAGGCCAGCCGCGCCTGGGAAACCCAGATCAAGATGATCGACACCGCCAAGCAGATGGATGACGGCGGCGCATCGCTCATGAAACTGGATGGTTAATTTTGGCACGCATCTTGCTGTGAACGACGCATGAGCATCCCTTCGGGGAGCCGCACGGAGATTGAACGATGACCAACGCCGCCCTTCATGTCGCCCGCACCGGCCTTGACGCGCAGAACACGAAGATGCGCGTGATCGCCAACAACCTGGCGAACGTCAACACGACCGGCTTCAAGAAGGACCGGGCCGACTTCGAGACGCTGGCCTATCAGCAGATCGTCGCCGCCGGCGCCAACAGCGACAGCCAGAACAAGTTCGCCACCGGCCTCAATCTGGGTTCGGGCGTCTCGTTGCAGGGCACCAGCAAGATCAACACGCAGGGCACGTTGCAGGAAACCGGCAATGCGCTGGACATGGCGATCGAGGGATCGGGCTATTTCCAGGTGCAGCAGGCCGACGGTTCGACCGCCTATACCCGCGCCGGCAATTTCAGCGTCACCGCCGAAGGCACCGTCGTCACCAGCGACGGCCTGCCGCTGATCCCGCAGATCACCGTGCCGCAGGGCGCGACGTCGGTCACCGTCGGCAATGACGGCACCGTGTCGGCGACGCTGCAGGGTGAAAGCGAACCGACCCAGCTGGGCCAGATCGAACTGGCGAGCTTCATGAACCCGGCAGGGCTTCAGTCGATCGGCGGCAACCTGCTGGTCGAAACCGCAGCCAGCGGCACGCCGCAGGTCGGCACCGCAGGCCTGGAAGGTCGCGGCCTCATCCGCTCGGGCAATCTGGAAACCTCGAACGTCAACATCGTCGAGGAACTGGTCGACATGATCGAGACCCAGCGCGCCTATGAGGTCAATTCCAAGATGATCAAGGCGACGGACGAAATGCTCCAGTACGCCAACCAGAATATGTGAGCCGGCTGATGCGCGCGCTCTCCACTTCGCTCGTCGCTCTCGCCATGGTCTCCATGGCCGCGTCGCCCGCCTTCGCTGCAAAGAAGAAGCGCGAGGTCGAGCGCGAATATTATGCGCCGACCGTCATCGCCCAGCCGCAGGCCCCGCAGGCCAATGGCTCGATCTTTCAGGTATCGACCGGCTACACGCCGCTGACCAGCGGCGCGCGTGCCGGCAATGTCGGCGACATCATCACCATCGTGCTGGTCGAACGGACCCAGGCGACCAAGAGCAACAGCGCGGACACCAACCGCAGCGGCTCGATCGGCCTCAACCCGCCGACCACCGGTCCGCTGTCCAAGCTCTTCTCGTCCAGCGACATCGCGATGGGCGGCAACAATACCTTCACCGGCAAGGGCGCGGCGACCCAGTCGAACGCGCTGAACGGCGAGATCACCGTGACGGTCGCGGCCGCCTATCCCAACGGCACCATGCTGGTGAAGGGCGAGAAGGCACTGACGCTCAATCGCGGCGACGAGTTCATCCAGATCAGCGGCCTGGTCCGCCAGGCCGATATCGGCCCGGACAACCGCATCCTGTCGACCCGCGTGGCCGACGCCAAGATCATCTATACCGGCAAGGGCGAGATCGCCCGCGCCAGCCGCCAGGGCTGGCTGCAGCGCTTCTTCTCGATGATCAGCCCCTTCTGATGGAGACCCGGACCGCCATGACACGCCTGTTCCGCTTCCTCCTGCCGCTGCTGGCGCTGATCGCCGCGCCGGCCCATGCCGAACGCGTCAAGGATCTGGGCACCTTCCAGGGCGTCCGTCCCAACCAGCTGACCGGCTATGGCATCGTCGTGGGCCTGGCTGGCACCGGCGACGACAGCATCGAATATACGGTGCAGGGCATGAAGGGCGTGGTCTCGCGCTTTGGCCTGACCCTGCCCGCCGGCGTCAACCCGGCGCTCAAGAACGCCGCCGCCGTGCTGGTGACGGCCGACCTGCCCGCCTTTTCCAAGCCCGGCCAGCGGCTGGACGTCACCGTGTCGGCGATGGGCAAGGCCAAGTCGCTGCGTGGCGGCACGCTGATCATGACGCCGCTGCGCGGCGCCGATAACGAAATCTATGCGATGGCGCAGGGCAATCTGGCTGTTGGCGGCCTGGGCGTGTCCGGCGCCGATGGCAGCCAGGTGTCGGTGAACATCCCGTCGGCCGGCCGCATCCCCGAAGGGGCGACGGTCGAGCGTGCGGTTGCCACCGGCTTCGACACCGCGCCGACCCTGACCTTCAACCTGTCCGAAGCCGACCTGACCACCGCGTTGCGCGTGGCCGACGGCATCAACAAGACCTTCGGCGATCGCCGCGCCCGCGCGATGGATGCCGTGTCGGTCGCGATCGACGCGACGCCGGGTGCCGAGGAACGCATCCTGATGATGGGCATGATCGAGAATATCGAGATCACGCCCGCCGATGCCCCGGCCCGCGTGATCGTGAACGCCCGCACCGGCACCGTGGTCATCAACGGCGCGGTGAAGATCCATCCGGCCGCCGTCGCCCATGGCAAATTGACCGTCAGCGTCAATGAAAGCCCGCGCGTGGTTCAGCCCGCGCCCTTCAGCCAGGGCCAGACCGCGGTCGAGCAATCGTCGAACATCAGCATCGACGAACAGAAAAAACCGATGGTCAATTTTAAAGGTGGGGCGTCGCTGGCCGATATAGTCAAGGCGGTCAACGCCATCGGGGCATCCCCGGCGGACATGGTCGCGATCCTTGAGGCGCTGAAACAGGCGGGCGCGATGAAAGCGGAACTGGTGGTGTTGTGATGCAGGTATCGAACGCAACCGCGGCGAGCGGCACGTCCAACCCCTTCGAGACCAAGGCTGCGCTGCAGAAGGCGGCGCAGCAGTTCGAAGCGGTATTCCTGCGCCAGATGATCGGCGCGATGCGATCGGCCAGCCTGGCCGAGGGCATCACCGATTCGAGCGCGACCCAGCAATTCCAGGACATGGCCGACGCGCGCACCGCCGACGCCATGTCGACCAAGGGCGCGATGGGCATCGCCGAACTGCTGATGCATCAGTTTGGTGCTCGCGTGAAGGACGACAGCCCGGCGGCGACCGGCACGGCAACCACGGCTGAGGGCGCATGAGCGACCTGTTCATCATCGGTGCGTCGGGCACCAAGGCCTATCGCACGGCGATGGCCGCCATTTCCGAGAATATCGCCAATGCCAGCACCGACGGCTATGCCCGCCGGTCGGTGACGACGGTGGAATCGGGATCGTCGACCGCGACCATGGCGACCTATGTCGCCAAGGCGAATTTCGGCGGCACCCAGGTCGCCAGCATCAATCGCGGCACCGACCCCTATCTGGATGCGTCGGTGCGCATCACCGCCATGGCGCTGGGCAGCGCGAACGCGCGCGTGCGCTGGCAGACCGACATCGAAACCGCGCTCAATGACACCGCCACCGGCGTCGGCCAGCTGATGACGACGATGTACCAGAATCTGGACAAGCTGGCGGCCAGCCCCAGCGACACGTCGCTGCGCGTCACCACGCTGGACAGCATCGGCCGCGTCGCCGAATCCTTCCGCCAGACCGCCGCCGACCTGGAAACCATATCGACCGGCATCAATACCGAGGCGCAGGCATCGGCCCAGACGATCAACCAGCAATTGTCGTCGCTGGCCGCGATCAACAACAGCCTGCTGCGCGCGCAGCCGGGCACGTCGGCCTATGCCCAGTTGCTCGACAGCCGCGATTCCGCGCTGCAGACGCTGTCTTCCAACCTGAATGTGACGATCAGCTTCGGCGCGCATGACAGTGCCGAGGTCAGCTATAACGGCACCACTTTGGTATCGGGCGACACCGCCGCGTCGGTCGCGGTGACCGCGTCCGCCACCGATGGGCGCCTGTCGCTGGCCCTGTCCGACGGCACGGCACTTGCCGCCCCGTCCAACGGCACGCTGGGCGGGCTGTTCGCATCGGCCGACACCACCGCCGAACGCCGTGCCAGCCTCGACACGCTGGCCGAGCAGTTCGCCACCGACGTCAATGAGTGGCATGCGCAGGGCTATACCGATACCGGCGCCAGCGGCGTGCCGCTGCTGTCCTATGGCGGCAGCGCCGCGACGCTGGTCGCGCTGGACGTGGAGCCGGATGCTCTCGCGACCAAATCGGCCGACGGCACGCTGAACGGCAATCTGCTGACGGTATCATCGACCCTGCGCGGCAGCGGCAGTGTCGAACAGGGTTGGACGACCCTGATCACCAGCAACGCCAATCTGCTGACTGCCAGCACGGCGGAAAAGACCACGGCCCAGAGCCGCAGCGACCAGGCGGTCGCCGCGCGCGAAGCGGTGAGCGGGGTCGATCTCGACATGGAGGCGGCAGACCTGCTGCGGATCCAGCAGGCCTATTCGGGCTGCGCCAAGATCCTGCAGGTCGCCAAGGACACGGTCGATTCGATCCTGCAGATCATGTGACGGAAGGACGCTGAGACATGGTAGGCATCACCAACAAGATCATGCTCGCCGAGATCCGCCGGCAACAGCAATTGTCGCAGAGCATCGTCGACGGGCAGACCTCGATTTCGACCGGCATCACCCTGAACAAGCCGTCGGACGACGCGCTTGCCTGGGTCCAGGTGTCCGACATCGGCCGCGCCCAGGCGCAGCAGTCGGCCTGGCAGACCAATGTCAGCTATGGCACGACCCGCGCCGGCAATGCCGAAGCCAATCTGGAAGAAATCAACAATCTGATGACGCGGGCGCAGGAACTGGTGACGTCGGCGCGCAACGGCGCGCTGAACGATACTAGCGCCGCCGCCATCGCCGAGGAATTGAAGACGATCCGCACCACGGTCGGCGAATTGCTGAACCAGAAGGATTATCAGGGCGTGTCGGTATTCGACGACGGCCAGAGCGTGCTGGTGCCGGTGAGCCGCGGCCTCAACCTGGCAGTGGTCGGCACCAAGCAGGAAATTTCCGAGAATATCGACGTCAACGGCACATCGATGTCTCTGGACGATATCTTGGGCAAGGCGATCGACGCGGTCGAGGGCGGCAATGACACCGACCTCGCCAGTTCGCTGGATGCGATCCAGATCGGCCAGAACCGGGTCGTGGTGGAGCGCGCCAAGCAGGGCGTGCGCGCCGACCGGCTGGACGTGATCGGCACGCGGCTGACCGATGTCGACATCAACCTGTCGGAACGGCGCGACACGCTGGAATCGGCCGATCTGACCACGGTCATTTCGAACGTGAAGGCGCAGCTGCTGCAGCTGGAGGCGGCCCAGTCCGCCTTTGCGCGGATCAACCAGCAGACCCTGTTCGACCTGATCAGTTAAAGGCGGCGAAAAAGCGTCGCCGTCCTAAAGGGGACGGTAACCAGTCCGTATTAACCAGAAAGGGACTGGCGCCACGGGGCGCCGACGGAGCCACCGCCTCCAGGCGCATTTTCGGGGATCAACATGTTTGCAATCATCGGCCTTGTCGTGCTTTTGGGCATGGTCTTCGGTGGGTTCATCTTCACCGGGGGCGACATCGGACCGGTGCTGCACGCCCTGCCCCACGAAATGATCATCATCGGCGGCGCCGCCGTCGGCGCACTGATCATCGGCAATTCGGGTTCCGACCTGAAGGCGCTGGGCGGCGGCCTGGGCAAGGTGTTCAAGGGACCGCAGTACAAGAAGCAGGACTTCCTGGACTGCATCTTCCTGGTCAGCAAGCTGATGAAGACGCTGCGCGTCGAAGGCCCGGTGGCGCTGGAGCCGCATATCGAGGATCCGGGCACCTCGCCCATCTTCGGCGAATATCCCAAGCTGATGAAGGACAAGACGCTGATCCACCTGATCAGCGACACGCTGCGCCTGGTCGTGGTGTCGTCCGGCACGCTCGATCCGCATGCGGTCGAGGAAGTGATGGATAACAGCCTCAAGACCCATCATCATGAAGCGCTCAAGCCCGCCGACAATCTCCAGGGCCTGGCCGACGCTCTCCCCGCCCTCGGCATCGTCGCCGCGGTGCTCGGCGTGGTGAAGACCATGGGCTCGATCGACCAGCCGCCTTCGGTGCTGGGTGCGATGATCGGCTCCGCGCTGGTCGGCACCTTCCTGGGCGTGCTGCTCGCCTATGGCATGGTCAATCCCTTCGCCAATCGCTGCCGCGCGGTGATCGAGCAGGACGGCGCCATCTATCATGTCGTCAAGCAGATCATCATCGCCTCGCTGCACGGCCATCCGCAGCCGCTGGTCATCGAGGCCGCCCGTTCCAGCCTGATCCATGCGAACCAGCCCGGCTTTGCCGAAGTGTTCGACGGCATGCGGAACAAATAAGCCATGGCGGAGAAGAAGCGCGGCGCGAACGAGCCGGAACCCCGGCCGATCATCGTCAAGAAGATCATCGTCGATGGTCATGGCGGCCATCATGGTGGCGCCTGGAAGGTGGCCTATGCCGACTTCGTGACGGCGATGATGGCCTTCTTCCTGCTGATGTGGCTGCTGGGTGCGACCACCGAAAAGCAGCGCAAGGCGCTGGCCGACTATTTCACGCCGACGCTGGTCGAGCTGAAGATGAATTCTGCAGGGTCCACCGGCATGTTCGGCGGCGACAGCCTGATGGCGAAGGAAAATTATCCGACCACCGGCGGTCAGGGCAATCTGGCCATCACCATCCCGCGCGACGCCACCGGCACCAAGGACCAGGGCGGCAAGGCATTGCGCGCGGCCGACCGGCAAAAATTCGAGAATATCAAGAAGCAGCTTGAGGAGCGCATGTCCAAGAAGGGCCTGGCCCGGCTGCGCAAGAATGTCCGCTTCACCGAAACCCGCGAAGGGCTGCGCATCGACCTGATAGACGAGGCGGACTTCGCGATGTTCCGGTCGGGCACCGACCAGTTGCTGCCCGAAGCCAAGGCGCTGATCGCCGAGGTGGCGGACGCACTGGCGACCATGCCCAACCCGCTGATCGTGCGCGGCCATACCGATGGCCTGCCCTATGCGTCGGGCCGGAGCATGAACAACTGGATGCTGTCGTCGGCCCGTGCGGAATCGACCCGCAAGGCGCTCGCCGAAACCGGCATTCCCAATGCCCGCTTCGCCCGGATCGAGGGGGTCGCCGATCGCGAACCGTTCGTGAAGAGTGACGCCTATGATCCGCGCAACCGGCGCATGTCGGTCATCCTGGGCTGGACCCGTGGCGGCAATGCCTCGGCCGACGAGGATGAGGCGCAGGATCCCGAAACCCAGGCGGCGATCAAGGAGCGGGACGATCCGCAGCGGGTCGCGCGGGAACAGGCGCAGAAGCTGGACATGGGCGGCACCGGCCTGCCCAGCGGCGCGGCGCTGATCAATCCGACGGCGGCCGGGACATCGTCCAAGCCGGGCAAGCATTGAGGCGGACAGTCGGGGCGGCAAAATAGGAAATCACCGCCTTAACTTCCCATATTTCCCGCATATTCGGCAATTTTGATGCAGGGGTTGGAAATCTTGTTTCCAACCCCTGCTTCGTCATGTCCGCCCGAAATTCCATCGCGACGCAGCATAAGCCATGATGCGCCAATAGGACAGGCCAGGGTCGGCTCACCCCCGTGCGGGCACGGCCTGCCCCTTTGTTGCACCTTTTTGTGGGCGATTGCCTATATGGGCCGCTCCTCGCTTGATGCCCCATGCGGCGTCGCAACGTTCCAAGGCCCTGATTATTGGCCGACATTGCCTGTCCGATGGCTGTGAGGCGCGCCCCGCGTGCCCGCCTGGACGGGCCGGGAGATTAATGTGTCCACATCTGCCGCGCATGCCGCGCGCCACACCCATTTCGGCTGGTTCAAGCGCCGCCGCGACCTGGAAGTCGATGATGTCACCGTCGTCGACCGGTCCCTGCTGAACCGCGCCGTCGGCGCCGCAGCACTGGGCAATGCCATGGAATGGTTCGATTTCGGCGTCTATGGCTATATCGCCGTTACGCTGGGCCATGTCTTCTTTCCGTCGAGCGATCCGGCGCTGCAGTTGATCGCGACGTTCGCCACTTTCACCGTCGCCTTCCTGGTCCGGCCGCTGGGCGGGCTGGTGTTCGGGCCGCTGGGCGATCGCTATGGCCGGCACAAGATATTGGCGATGACCATGATCCTGATGGCGGTCGGCACCTTTTCCATCGGCCTCATCCCCTCCTATGCGCAGATCGGCATCGGTGCGCCGCTGATGCTGCTGGCCGCGCGGCTGGTGCAGGGCTTTTCGACCGGTGGCGAATATGGCGGCGCGGCGACCTTCATCGCGGAATATTCGACCGACCGGAAGCGCGGCCTGATGGGCAGCTGGCTGGAGTTCGGGACGCTGGGCGGCTATATCGCCGGTGCCGGCACCGTCACTGCCCTGCAGATGTCGCTGAGCGACGCGCAGATGCTCGACTGGGGCTGGCGCATTCCCTTCCTGGTTGCCGGGCCGCTGGGCCTGCTCGGCCTCTATATGCGGCTGAAGCTGGAGGAGACGCCGGCATTCCAGGCCTATAGCGAACAGATCGATGCGCGCGAAAGCGAGCGGCCGGGGCTTGGCACCCTGTTTCGCGTCCATTGGCGGCAGCTGCTGAAGTGCGTCGGGCTGGTGCTGGTGTTCAACGTCACCGACTATATGCTGCTGACCTACATGCCCAATTATCTCAGCGTGACCATGGGCTATGCCGAGACCAAGGGGCTGCTGCTGATCATCATCGTGATGCTGGTGATGATGCCGCTCAATGTCGTGGGCGGGCTGTTCAGCGACCGGCTGGGCCGGCGGCCGATGATCATCGGCGCCTGTATCGCGCTGATGCTGTTGTCGGTGCCGTGCATGCTGCTGATCGGCACGGGCAATGACGCGCTGATCTTCCTGGGGCTGATGCTGCTGGGGATCGCGCTGGTCTGCTTCACCAGTTCCATGCCATCCACCCTGCCCGCGCTCTTCTACACCCCGGTGCGCTACAGCGCGCTGTCGATCGCGTTCAACATCTCGGTCTCGCTGTTCGGTGGCACGACGCCGCTGATCACCGCCTGGCTGGTGCAGAAGACCGGCGATCCGCTGGTGCCGGCCTATTATCTGATGGGCGCGGCGCTGATCGGCCTGCTGACCATGCTGACGGTGCGCGAGACGGCCGGCATGCCGCTGCGCGGATCGCCGCCGGCGGTGGAGAATGAGGCCGAGGCGATCGCGCTGGTCGAAAGCGGCGAGCCGGTGACGGTGGACAAGGCGCTGCCCGACCTGCCGCCGGTGGCGCCGGTTGCGGTCGAGACGCCGGCGATGATCCGGCCGCTGGCGAGCTAGGGCCAGCGCCTTTCCGGCGCTGCGCCAGCGGGCCTGTGCCCCTCCACCACTCGCTACGCGAGCGGTCCCCCTCCCCAAGCACGCTTGGGGAGGAATGGCCTAGTCAGGCGGGGAGGACGAGGCTGGCTTCGAGGCCGCCGCCGGGGCGGTTGGCGAGTTGGAGCGCGCCGCCATGTTCGGCCATGATAGCGCGGACCAGGGCCAGGCCGAGGCCAGCGCCACCTGTCTCCCGGTTGCGCGAGCCTTCGAGCCGGGTGAAGGGCTCCATCATCTCGCCCATCTTGTCCTCGGCAATGCCGGGGCCTTCGTCGGCAACGATGATGCGGATCATGCCGTCCTGATGCTGGACGCTGACATGGGCGCGGTCGCCATAGACGATCGCATTTTCGATCAGGTTGCGCAGCGCGCGGCGGATCTGCTGGGCACGGACGAAGGCGACGGCGCGATCGCTGTCGATCATGTCGACCGGCGATCCCAGCTCGATGAAATCCTCCACGACGGCATCGGCGAGCGAGGTCAGGTCGACCTTCTGCGCCGTCTCGCTGCTGCGGCCGGCGCGGGCGAGCGAGAGGATGTCGTCGAGCATCCGGTTCATTTCCTCGATCGTCTCCGACATGCGGGCGCGTTCGCCCTCATCCTCGACCGATTCGGTGCGGACCCGCAGCGAGGCGAGCGGGGTGCGCAGATCATGGCCGATGGCACCCAGCATCCGGTCCTTCTCGTCCAGCATCGCGATGATGCGCGCGCGCATGGCGTTGAAGGCGGTGGTGAGCTGGCGCACATCGCCCGGCCCGCTTTCTTCGACCGGATCGGCCGAACCGGTCCTTGCGAACTGACGGGCGGAGCCGGTCAGTTGCTTGAGCGGGCGGGCGAAGCGGCGGCCCATCCAGAGCAGCGGAATGAGGACGATGACGTAGAGGATCAGCGTCTGGGCCACCAGCCAGCCGCCAAAGCGCGGCGGGCGGCTACCGATGCGGGCCATCGCGGTCACCCATTTGCCCGGTTCATATTCGACCGCCAGAGAGAGGCGGCCCAGACGACGATCGCCCGGCTGCTCTCCCGTCGCGCGACGGCGTATCTGTTCCCAGCGACGCTGCGGCATGATGCGACTATCTTCTGTCGCGACCACCGAATGGACGGTCAGGCCGATATCCTCAAACATGGCGACGGCTCGCGTCTCGACATCTGGTCGAGGCTTGCCGGCAAGGACAGGCCGCGTCGTCGAAAATTCCACATTGCGCCGGTCACGTTCCTCTTCCTGCTCGTGATCGCCGCGCTTCGGCCGACGATCGGGCCGGATATCGAGTGCGTTGATGACCCGATAAACGACCGGCGCGGTCTGGCTGGTCAGTTCGACCCGATTGCGTTCGCGCAGCAGCAGGCCGAAATTGATCGCCTGCGCCACGAACAGCGCGATCGCGACCAGGATGATGATCTGTCCAACCAGACTTTGCGGCCAGAGGCGCAGTTGCTTCACAGTTTGCGGACCTCCGCCGACAGGGTGTAGCCGCCGCCCCAGACGGTCTTGATCAGCGTCGGATTCTTGGCATCGGGTTCCATCTTCTTGCGCAGGCGGCTGATCTGGTTGTCGATCGCCCGGTCGAAGGCATTGGCCTCGCGCCCCTGGGTGATGTCGAGCAGCTGGTCGCGGCTCAGCACCTGGTTGGGCCGGGTGGCGAAGGCCAGCATCAGATTATATTCGGCGGTCGAAAGCGGCAGCGACACCCCCTCGGCATCGACCAGGGTGCGCTCCTGCGTCTTGAGGAGCCAGCCGGCAAAGGCATAGGTGGCGCCGTCGGGCGCGGTGACGCGCTGGCCGCCGGTGGCGACGCGGCGGAAGATCACCTTGATACGGGCAACCAGTTCGCGCGGCGAAAAGGGTTTGAGCACATAATCGTCCGCGCCCATTTCCAGCCCGACGATGCGGTCGGTCTCTTCGGAGCGGGCGGTGAGCAGGATCACCGGAATCTCGCTGGTCTCGCGGATATGGCGGCACAGCGACAGGCCGTCCTCGCCCGGCATCATGATGTCGAGGATGACGAGATCGATGGCATTGGCGGCCAGACGCAGCCGCGCCTCCGCCGCATTCTCGACGGCGGTCACGCGAAAGCCGTTGCGGGAGAGATATTGGGCCAGCGGCTCGCGGATCGATCGCTCGTCATCGACGAGCAGGAGATGGGGTCGTTCGCTCATGGTGCCTGTCTGTCATGCCGGGGGACGGGTTGGAAGGGCGAAGGCAGGGGAACCTTCGCCCTTCCCCCTTGGGACGATCGACTGGAGCGGGGCGCTTGGGGGAAAAGCCCCGCTCCGGATCGTCGGCGCTGTCAGCCGATCAGTTGGCCGGCGGCGGAGGCGGTGCCTGGTCGGCGCCGGGGCCACGACCCGGACCACGATCATGTCCGCGCCCCGGACCGCGCATCGCCTGGCGGGCGGCCTTCATTTCCTCGGCCGTGACCTTGCCATCCTTGTTGGCGTCGGCCTTGTCGAACATGGCGAGCGGGCCGGCCATGAACTCTGCCTTCGTCACGGTGCCGTCCTTGTCGGCGTCACCAAAGCCGGGACCGCGGTGCATCATGCCGCGACCGGGACCACCATGGCCACGCCCGCCCCAGCGCTTGCCGTCGGGGCCGCCGGGCTTGCCGGCTTCCGGGCCACGATCGGCGCGCGGCTGATGACCGGCCTGGAACTCGGCCTTGCTGATCTGGCCATTCTTGTCGCTGTCGAGCGCGGCGAAGCGTTCGTCCAGACGCTGCTGGCGGCGGATGTCACGATCCTCCTTGGTCAGCTTGCCATCCTTGTTGGCGTCGAGCTTTGCAAAGCGGGCTTCGAGCGAGGCGGTCAGTTCCGCCTTGGTGATGGTGCCGTCCTTGTTGGCGTCGGCCATCATCATCGGGCCGCCACGCATGCCGCGCGGCCCCGGGCCACCATCCTGCGCGAAGGCGAGGTGCGACGCCGCCAGACCGCCGACGAACAGCGAACCAACCGCGACGGTGGCGAAGAAATTGCGGAGCATTGGGTCTTTCCTTCCAAGTTCAGTCGTGGATGGCGTGTCGACCATCCTTGACGTCGCTTATCGGCAAGACTTGTCCCGCAACTTTGTCATGTCACCCAATAGTTTGTCGCAATTTGTATCGGGAGTCTTTGTTGGAGAACCGCACCGGCCCGCCCCCCCACCCGGCCTCCCACAGTATATCCTGGATGGGAGGTCGGGTGGGGGCGCGGGCCGGTGCCGCGCTAAATCAAAGCCCGTCGCGGCGACCCAGCAGGCGCAGGCGCAGCGCATTCAATTTGATGAAGCCCGCCGCGTCGCGCTGGTCATAGGCGCCGGCGTCGTCCTCGAAGGTGACGACCTTCTCGCTGTAGAGCGTGTAGGGCGACTTGCGGCCGACGACATAGACGCCGCCCTTGTAGAGCTTCAGGCGGACCGTGCCGGTCACCTTTTCCTGGCTGTGATCGATTGCGGCCTGGAGCATCTCGCGCTCGGGCGAGAACCAGAAGCCGTTATAGATCAGCTCGGCATATTTGGGGGCCAGCTCATCCTTCAGATGGGCAGCGCCACGGTCGAGCGTGATCTGCTCGATGCCGCGATGGGCGAGGTGATAGATGGTGCCGCCCGGCGTTTCATACATGCCGCGCGACTTCATGCCCACGAAGCGGTTCTCGACCAGGTCGAGACGGCCGATGCCATGCTTGCGGCCATATTCATTGAGGGTTTCGAGCAGGGTCGCGGGCGACATGGCGATGCCGTTGATCGCGACGCCGTCGCCACGCTCGAAATCGACCGTGATATATTCGGGCGCGTCGGGCGCGTCTTCCGGGTTCACCGTGCGCGAATAGACGAAGTCGGGGGTTTCCTCCCACGGATCCTCCAGCACCTTGCCCTCGGACGAGGTGTGCAGCATGTTCGCGTCGGTCGAGAAGGGGCTTTCGCCACGCTTGTCGCGGGGGATCGGGATCTGGTGCTGTTCGGCGAATTCGATCAGCTTGGTGCGGCTGGTCAGATCCCATTCGCGCCAGGGGGCGATCACCTTGATGTCGGGCTGCAGGGCGTAATAGCCCAGTTCGAAGCGGACCTGGTCATTGCCCTTGCCGGTGGCGCCATGGCTGACGGCGTCGGCGCCCAGCATCTTGGCGATCTCGATCTGGCGCTTGGCGATCAGCGGACGGGCGATCGAGGTGCCGAGCAAATAGAGGCCTTCATAGAGCGCATTGCCGCGCATCATCGGGAAGACATAATCCTTCACGAATTCCTCGCGCAGGTCGTCGATGAAGATATGCTCTTCCTTGACGCCCATCCGGCGGGCCTTGGCACGGGCGGGTTCCAGTTCCTCGCCCTGGCCGAGATCGGCGGTGAAGGTGACGACTTCGCACTGATAGGTCTGCTGCAGCCATTTCAGGATCACGCTGGTGTCGAGGCCGCCCGAAAAGGCGAGGACGATACGATTGATCTTGTCGGACATGGTGGGCGACTCTTCTGCAGGCCAATGGTGGCGTGGGATATAAACCGCGCGCCGGTAACAGGCGGGACGGGCAAGCGCAACAGCGCGGGGGTGCCTGTTGGAGACTGCGAGCCTTAACTTCCCATATTTCCCGCAGATTTTGACATAATCTTGCTGGATGCTGATCCTATCGGAAAGCGCGATGCTCTCCCCTGCCCCTGCTTCTATCAGGCAAAGCGGATTGTAGGACAGACAAGACAAAGGGGACGATGGCGAGCCACCGTCCCCTTCATTGTCAGCTCAGGGCGTCGATCAACTGGTGCGCGGCTTGAACAGGCCCGGACGGGCGCGGTCGCTGCCGAAGCGATAGACGATCTGGCTGCGATCAGTCGCCGCGGCGCTGGCCGGGGTTGCGACCGGCGCGGCGCGGGCGACCGGATCGGCCGTGCGGAGCGCCTGTCGCTGGGCGAGCAGGAAATGGGCGCGGCGACGGCGGTTGCGCTGGGTCAGGAAGGGATTGTCGCGGCTGGGGGCAGCGGCGACCATCGCTTCGACATCGCTGGCGGGAGCCGTGGCGGCGGCCAGCGGAGTGCGCGCGGCAATGGGAGCAGCGGCCGGAGCGGCAGACGCAGCAGCCGGTGCGAGGGGCATCGGTGCCGGAGCCGGGCCACTTTCGATCGGCGCGATCGCTTCACGCTCGGCTTCGACACGCTGGCGGCGGCGACGGACGACGGCGGTGGCGCCAAGGCCGACCAGCAGCAGCGAACCGCCACCCAGCGCCAGCAGCAGCGCCGGATCGATCAGGGCCGAAGGCTGTTCGGCCGGCGCGGCAGCCGGGGCCGGTTCGGCAACCGGGGTGACGGCAGCCGGTTCCGGAGCCGGCGTTGCGACCGGGGCTATGGGTGCTGGCGCTTCGGTACGTTCAGCCGCGATCGGGGTCGGAGCAGGTGCCGGGGTAGGTTCAGAAGCAGGTTCAGACTGGCGGACTTCTGCGCGGCGCGGTGCCGGGGTGACCGGGGCAGCGCGGTTTTCCTGCGCGGCGGGCGCTTCAGGCTGCGGCTCCGGGGTCGGCGGCGTCTGTTGCACGACCGGCTGGCTGGGCGCGAAGACCGGCGCCGCCGGGGTTGCAGACGGTGTGGCAGGCGCTGCGGGTGCGGTCTCTGCCGCCGGCACCGCGGGGGCGATGTCGACCGGCGCGGTCGGCGCCGCCATAGGCGCGGCCGGCGGGGGCGTCATCACCTCCTGCGCGAACAGGGGCGTTGCGGACAATGCCAGGACAGCGGCGATCGCGGCCGAGGCGGGACGGATGGATCGAATATTCTTGGTCATAGCGATAGATCAACCGCCGACCATCTCCGTTGGCCTCAAACATATCGTCAAATGCGGGACGATCTGTTTTTCAATATCGATGAATTGAAAAATCCCGCTTAAATATGAACGGATGTTCATTTCAAACATGAACAACAGATTTATACCATGACTTCACGGCATCAGACATCGTCGCCGGACTCTTCCTTGCGCTCAAGACGCACGCCATCCAGCAGAGCCGCCTTTCGACGTTCTTCTTGCTGATCGGCAAATTTCTGTACCTTTGTCCGGCCGAACTTGGCGCGATTGCTGTCTGCCACCTGCGCCTTGTCGGCCCGATCCCTGGCCTTGCGCGCCAGACGAAAATTAATGACGTTGCTCATCTTCCATCCTTGGTCCTATGGGGAATAGTGCCACAGAAATCCGGGGCAGCACCAGTCGCCTTCGGCCCGGCCATACAGGAAATTCATGCCCAGCATCCACGACGTCGCCGCCCTCGCCAAAGTCTCGATCAAGACGGTGTCCCGCGTTGTCAACAAGGCGCCGAACGTCAGCGACGAACTACGCGAGCGGGTGAATGCAGCGATCGAGCAGCTGGGATATCGCCCCAACCAGTCGGCGCGGCGGCTGGCCGGTGGCCGGTCCTTCATGATCGCCTATCTCTACAGCAACCCTGCCCCCGCCTATACCGGCGGCATCCAGTCGGGCGCTGCGGCGCGCTGCCGCGACCTTGGCTATCATCTGGTGGTGGAGCCGATTTCCGACGGTGGCGAGGAGCGGATCGAAGTGCTGGACCGGCTGGTCGCCGCGCTGCGTCCGGACGGCGTGTTCCTGGTGCCGCCGCTGTCCGACGACGCGCTGCTGCTCGACCGGCTGGCGAAAATGAACCTGCCCTGCGCGCGGATCGCCGGCACGGCGGACGCATCTAAGGGTGGCATCAACATGCCGACGCCCGAACATGCCGCCGGACGGATGGTGGCCGATCATCTGGCGTCATTGGGCCATAAGCGGATCGCGGTGATCACCCCGCCCCCGACCCACAAGGCGGCGCTGCAGCGCGTCGAGGGGTTTCGCGAGGGGATGGCGGCGGCCGGCCTGCCGATCGACGACAGCCTGTTCATGCAGGGCAGTTTCGATTTCGCGTCCGGCATTGCCTGCGCAGAGGCGTTATTGCAGCGGGACGACCGGCCGACCGCGATCTTCGCCACCAACGACCCGATGGCGCTGGGCGTGCTGACGCTGGCGCATGACCTGGGCCTGCGCGTGCCCGAGGATCTGTCGGTGGCCGGGTTCGACGATACGCCCGCGAGCCGCACCAGCTGGCCGCCGCTGACCACCGTGCGCCAGCCGCTGGACCATATGGGCCGCGCCGCGATCGACGCGCTGATCAATGGTCCGGGCGAACCGCCGCGCTTCACCTTCTCGCTGGTCGCGCGCGGCAGCACGGGCGCAGCGACGCCGTAAGACGAAGGCAAGGCCCGGCATTGCCAGCGAAAAATCCGTCAGCCCATCCCGGCGCAGGGAACCGAAAGCGGCGCGGGCCGTCATGCTCATTCGCGCCCCTATCGTTCATGCGCGCCCTGCCCCGTCGACCTGCCTGGAGCATCATCATGGCAAAATCATTCGGACCCGCGGCCATCGCCATGACGGCGATGCTGGCCCCTCTCATCGCCGCGCAGCCGACAAAGGCGGCGGCCGCGCCGCCCGAGATCGTCGACTTCCTGGTCCAGGATGTGTGCCTGAACGATAACGGGAACATCATCGTCGGTATGATCCCCACCGATGCGCGCTGCAAGAACCGGCGCGACCTGACGTCGGCGGACCGGATGCCCTATCACCTGACCAAGGTGGTGCCCCAGAACGCATTGGATTGCGGCACCCGGCGGACGATCCGCGACAATATTCTGTGGCAATATCAGGGCAATGCCCGCGCGGTGAGCGCCGTCCAGATCCAGAAGGACGCCTGCAAGACCGTGGGCTTCATCCCCGCCTATTTCTCGGTGCGCTGGTATGATGACCAATTTGCTTTTGTCATGGGCTGGTGGTCCCGCGACAAGAGCGGCAAAGGTAGCGGAACGGTCGGCGGCGGGATTTCGTCACAATGCCCCAAGGGGCCGCACAGTTCGGTCCGCTATTTCCGCAACTGGCTGCTGACGTCCCGGACCGTGCCGGCCAATGGCACAATCGGCTTTGCGGTGAACCAGAAGAAATCATCCAATATCGGCCTGTCGCCGATATCAGGGCCGTGCCCGGACGATTATCCGTCGAAAGTCCTGGCGCTGTGGACCAGGGGCGATTTCACCTTCAGTTCGGGCAAGCGGCTGAACATTCTATTGTCCCACCCCTATTCGCAGGTCGATCCGTCCGGCCTAACCCCCGGCAAGGCGCGGCAGATGGAGCGGACCTATTGGACCCGCGAGTTTGGCCAGGTGCGCTGGGAAGCGTGGAAGCGGGACGATTATACCCGGTCGCACGACGGCAAGTCGGCGTCGGAAATGGCGGAAAGCTTTGCCGAGGTTGGAACCTGCTCCAAGCCGTTCGAATTGAAGGGCGCCGTGACCAAGGGCCTGACGCTCGGCCCCGTCGAGCAGATCAACGGCATATATAGCCAGGTAGCGACCGATGTGCGCACTGGCGAAAAGCACCGGTGGATCATGGCCACCTGCCAGGACATGAGTGCCACGGTGGCCCCGCAAGACCCCAAGGGCGACCCGATGCCTGCCGTCCAGGGCATCATGCCGCAATTCTGGGACTTCTGGCGCTAGACGGGGTTCCCTGGCTCATCCGGGACCGCCCGATGGCTAGTCCAGCGCCAGCCGGTCATAATAAGCGAGAAATTCGTCCAGCGTGATCGACCAGTCATCCTGGACCGCGAGAACCTGCTCCTCCACCCAGGCGCGATATTCGAAGCCGCGTAGAATGGCCAGACGCGCATAGTTCCAGCGCAGGAGATAGGTGCCCATCGCGATGGGCAGGAGTTCGATGATCTTCACGTCCGCACTGGCCATCAGCATATGCGCCAGTCCTGCGCCATGCGGCGCCACGATGAGGCGCGCCGAATTGACCAGCGCGATCTGGTGCCAGAGCGGAATATCCTCGAACCGGTAGATGCGCACGCCGCGCGCGGCCAACGCCTGTTCCAGCGCCTCTTCGTTGCGCATCGACCGTCGCGCCGCCGCGGCGCGGGAAATATAGATACGGGGCGGCAGTTCCACCTGATGCCTGGCCGCCTCTGCCAGCGCCGCGTCCACGATCGTCTGGAACATGGGCACCATGTGCGACCAGCCGGTCATGCCCTCGAACCCGCAGACGACCTTCAGCAACCGCTCGACGAACACCGGCTTGTCCACAGCGACCAGCCGGTCCGGGCCGAAACCGGCAAGGTCGAGCAGCGCGCGCTCGAACGCCTTGCCACCCGCATTCGTCAGCAGCTTCACGTCCGGATCCGCACCCTGCTGGAACAGGAAACCCAGCCTTGGCAGATGGTCCACCATGAAATGATAGATGCCCTTGGTGTGAGCCACGACGCTGGTCGCCACCGCGACATGCCCACCCGCGCCGGCTTCGGTGAAATCGATCGGCTTCCCGAGGCTGGCGATGACCTTGCCATCGGGTGTCCAGATCTGACCATGGCGATCGACCACGACATTGCTATATTCGACGACATAGCCGGGCGCGGGCTTCTGCATCCTGACGAGGAATTTCGCGGTGTCGCCCGTCAGCCGGTCGATATGCTGGCGATCCACGCCCGGCGCGGGAACGATCTGCACCGGCGGCCCCATCAGGGCCGGCAGCGGCGCGGGGAAATGATGGGACGAGGGTTCGCCCTTCATGTCCCAGCCGCCATTTGTCGCGGCATTGAGCGCCGCCTCCAGCGCGGCTATGCGCCCGTCATCACCGCGATTGAGACTGATCGAACGGCGCAGAAACAGGGCGTATCGCTGATCGGCCGCGGCATTGGCGCGCGCCAGCAGCATGTCGGCCGCGATATCGCCATGACCGCTTCGCTGCAACTGCCCGACCAGCGGAAAGAAAAGGGCATGGCCATCCGGCAAGGCCCCGATTTCCGTTCCCACGGCCGCGACCAGCGTTTTGTCGTTCAGCGCGCAGGCGGCTGTCAGCTTCATGCGCAACAGAGCAGTGTTGACTTCTTCCGGCTCGACCGACGCCGCGAGCGCGTAGGCATCATGCCAGCGCAAATCCAGGCAGAGCGCGCGGCAGGTTGCGATGATCCGGCCAATTGCCGCCGCATTGTCCACCATATCCATCGACCGGCCTTGCCCCTGTAATCAGATCGAACCCCAGCACCCATTGGCACTTCGTCCTGCACATCCGCATATTGCCGCTTGCAGCGCTTCGGACAATCCCCCGTGTTCACGTCGGCGTGTCACAAGATCCCAGCGTCATCCAATTGAAATGCCTTGGTCATCAAACTGACCGCAGCGCCCGCTAAGCGGCCGGTCGCATGAGCGAGCATCCTTCTGAACAGGCGCTGCGGGCGCCGCGGCGGCTATGGACCGGCTGGGCCGGACTGCTGGCGCAGGTCGAGCGGATGACGCGGCGTTCCGACAGCGAGGATCTGTTGCACGATGCCTATGTCCGCATGGCGGCCCGGCCCGAACGGCCCGACAATGAGGAAGCCTTTCTGGTCCGCGCGGCGGTCAACCGGGCGAAGGACAGTTATCGGCGGGAAAAGGTGCGCGGGCCGGCGGGTGGCGAGGATGCGCTGGCCTTGTTGCGCGACGGCGCGCCGTTGCAGGACGAAGCGCTGATGGCGCAGGCGCGGCTGCGGCGCGTGTCGGAAGGGATCGACCAGTTGCCGCCACGCACCCGCGAGGTGTTCCTGCTGCAGCGGATCGACAATCTCAAATATCGCGAGATTGCCGAACGGCTGGACATCAGCCAGAGCGCGGTCGAGAAGCATATGGCCAGGGCGATGAGTTTCCTTGGCGAATGGACGAAGGATTGGTGAGCCCCGACATGCCCGGTGAGCGCCCCATGGCCCGGACCGCCGCCGAGTGGATTGCAAGGCTGAATGCGGACGAACGGACGGTGGACGACGAGCAGGCCTTTCGCGCCTGGATCGCCGCCGACCCCGCGCATGCGGCCGATTTCGAGCGGGCGACCGATATCTGGGCGCTGGTGCCCGGCACCGACGCGGCGGCGCGTCCTGCGCCGGCATCCGTACGCCCCCTTTCGCGCCGGCGGATGATGGCGGCCTGCGCCGGCACTTTGGTGGTGGGCGGCGGTGGCATGGCGATCATGCAGACGGCAATGGCGGGCACCCGCTATCGCACCGCCATCGGCGAGCAGCGACGGCTGACCCTGCCGGAAGGATCAGCGCTGTTCCTGGATACCGATACCGATGTCCGGGTGCTGGCGAGCGCCAGCCGGCGGCGGCTGTGGCTGGAACGGGGGCGCGTCGCGCTGACGGTGAAGCCGTCCGCCGTGCCCTTTGCGATCGATGCCGGCCGGGGCCGTTTCGTCGCCGGCAGCGGTCGGTTCGATGTGCGGCGCGACAGCGATGACCGGCTGGCGATGACAGCGCTGGCGGGACAGGCCGATGTCGCGGTCGCCGGCGGGCAGCGCAGCCTGTCGGCCGGGCAGCGCATCCGCACCGATGCCGCCGATGTCGTGCAGCTCGATCGGCCCGATGTCGAAACCACCCAGGCCTGGCTGAGCGGCCGGGCGGCCTTTCATGACGACCGGCTGGATGCTGTGGCGGCGGAGGCCAATCGCTACAGCCTGACCCGGCTGGTGATCGCCGATCCCGCTACCGCTGCGCTGCGGGTCAGCGGCATGTACCGGATGGGCGACAATGTCGCGCTGGGCCAGGCGCTGGCGCAATTGCTATCCGTGCCCGTCCGCCAGGTGGACGACCGGGTGCTGCTGGGCGGCTGAAAAAATCGCCGACGCCGGGGTGGGGTAAAACCCCGCTGGTGCGTCGGGGAGGCGCGGCGCCTTCTGCCGCTGTCCACGGGGGATGATCGTGACCGTTTCTTCTTCGCGCACTTTGCGCCGCTCTCTGGTGCTGGGCGCCGCTCTTGCCGCCTTCTGTGCGGTTCCGGCCCAGGCGCAGCCGCGCCAGGCGACCGTCCAGATCGCCGCGCAGCCGCTGGGGACCGCGCTGGAGGCGCTGGCCCGCCAGACCGGCACCGACATCTTGTTCGCGCCGCAACTGGTGGCGGGGATGAGCGGCCCGTCGCTGAGCGGCCGGATGGACGCGATGGCTGCGGTCGAGCGGCTGATCCAGGGCAAGCCGCTGGCGGTGCGGCGGCAGGGCAATGGCGCGCTGCTGATCGTGGCGGCGGCGGCTGAGCCGCAGGAGACGGTGGCCAGCAGCGGCGTCGAAGTCGCGCCCGACATCATCGTCACCGGCTATGCCGCCAGCCTGTCCGGCGCGCTGGCCGAAAAGCGCAAGGCGACCAATGTCGTCGACGTGGTGAAGGCCGAGGATATCGGCAAATTCCCCGCCCAGAACATCGCCGAAGCGCTGCAGCGCGTGCCGGGCGTGTCGATCGTGCGCGATCGCGGCGAAGGCGTGTTCGTCCGCATCCGCGGCCTGGGCGCCAATTTCCAGGTCGTTACGCTCAATGGCCGGTCAGCCGCGGTGAACGAGAATGTGCGCGACAGCGGCCAGAGCGGGCGCCAGTTCCGCTTCGACACGCTGCCGTCCGAACTCATGTCGGCGGTGGAAGTCATCAAGAGCCCGCGCGCGGACCTGGCCGAAGGCGGCATCGGCGGCATCGTCAACCTGCAGACCTTCCGCCCGATCGACCTCAAGAAGCCGGTGCTGGCTTTGTCCGCCACTGCCAGTTCGCCGCGCCTGGCCGACACGGTCGATCCCCGCCTGTCGGGCATGGCCAGTTGGGTCAATGAGGAGGGCACGTTCGGCGCGCTGATCGCGGCGGTCTATGACGAGCGCACCACGCGGCAGGACCGTGTCACCGGCGTCGGCTGGGCCGACGGGCGGATCGATGCGGATGGCGACGGCACGCTGGACAGCGACACCATATTGGTGCCGACCAGCACGCGCCCGACGCTGGAGCGCGAAAACCGCAACCGCATCGGCCTCAATGGCGCGATCCAGTGGAAGCCCGACGACCGGTTCGAGCTGAATGTCGATGGCCTGTGGAGCCGGCTCAACATCGATTATGACGAGCTGACCTATTCGACCGATTTTTCCGCGACCACGCCGGGCGCGATCGTGCCGGGCACGGCGGTGATCGAAAATGGCGTGCTGACCGCCGCGACCGTCAACACATCGACCCAGATCGGGCGCGAGACGTCGCAACTGGAATATGAGAATTGGCTGATCGGCGCGAACGCCAAATGGTCCGCCAATGGCTGGACGCTGGTCGCCGACGCGAGCCTGGGCCGGGCCTATTCCAATACGCCCACGCCCATCTATCGCACCCGCCTGCTCGGCAGTGTCGGCCAGGTCGCGTTCGATTATGGCAAGGTGGGCGAGCGCTTGCCGAACCTGGAGTTCCTGACCGCCGACCTGACGGAATCGACCACCTTGCCCGGCCGTCGGATCGAATATCGCGTCAATGACTCGCTTGATCGCCAGCGGGCCGCGACCTTCGACGTGACGCGCGAGCTGAGCGGCGTGGTGCAGGCGCTGCGCTTCGGCGCCAAATATGAAAAGCGCGACCGCACCTATAATCGCCGCGACATCAACTTCACCAGCGGCATTGCCGGCCAGCGCTTCGACGACAGCTATTTCGAGGCCTTTCCGGTCGATGATTTCCTGAGCGGCGTGGGCGGCAACCTGCCGACGAACTGGGTTATGCCCGATCCCGACCGTTTCTGGGACGCGGCGACCGGCAAGGAGGCACTGCTCGACGCGCCGCTGACCCGTGGCGACCGGCGCAACAGCTATGCCATCGATGAACGGATCATCGGCGGCTATGGCATGGCGGAGTTCAGCCTGCCGCTGGGCGGCATGACCATCCGCGGCGACGCAGGCCTGCGCTACGCCCATACCCGCCAGACATCGTCGGGCTATGCCGACAATGGCAGCGCGGCGCTGCCGGTCAGCTATGAGCGCAATTACGGGAATGTTCTTCCCTCGCTCAACCTGGTCGCGGAGTTCACGTCGAACCTGCAAATGCATCTGGCCGCGTCCAAGGTTATCACCCGGCCGTCGCTGGCCGACCTGGCGCCGCGCCTGACGATCAATTCCAACCCGACCGTGCTGACGGCGGTGGGCGGCAATCCCGAACTGCGGCCGTTCGAGGCGTGGCAATATGACGGCACGGTCGAATGGTATTTCGCGCCGGGCAGCGCGCTGATCGGGGGCGCCTTCTACAAGGACATCACGACCTTCGTCTTCCAGCAGACCCGCAATTTCGACCTGGATGGCCAGATCTATCGCCTGACCGCGCCGCAAAATGGCGGCAATGCCTATGTCGCGGGGATCGAGATCGCTTATCAGCAACTGTTCAAGATGCTGCCGGCGCCGTTCGATGGCCTGGGTTTCCAGGCCAATTACACCCATACCAAGAGCAAGGGCACCTATGCCCTGTCCGACGGCACTACCTTCCGCGATGACCTGACCGATGTGGCCGGCGACAGCTTCAACCTGACCGCCTTCTATGAAAAGGGGCCGGTCGGCGCGCGGGCCAGCTATAGCTGGCGCGGCAAGGTGCTGCGCGATGTCGGCGGCGCGGGGCTGGCCGCCAATAACGACGCGGCGTTCGGCAGCCTGGACTTCGACATTTCCTACAAGGTCACGCCCAATGTCACATTCGTGGTGCAGGGCATCAACGTGGCCGGCGGCGTCCAGTGGCAATATGTCCGGGACGATCGCTTCGCGGGCTACACCGATTATGGCACCACGCTGATGGCCGGCGTGCGGGCCCGTTTCTGAACGGAAGGACGGCAATGACGATGCGATCGATCGGGATCATGCTGGCGGCGGGGGCAATGCTCGCCGCTGCTCCGGCACAGGCTCAGGAAACGGCCGGCGCCACGCCACAGCGGGCGCGCAACATCATCCTGTTCCTGGGCGATGCCGGCGGCGTGCCGACGCTGAACGCTGCGGGCATCATGGCGCATGACCGGCCGCAGTCGCTGTTCATCCAGTCGATGCCGCATGTCGGCCTGTCCGATACGTCGGCGCTCGACAATTGGGTGACGGATTCGGCGGCGGGCATGAGCGCGATCATGACCGGGCACAAGACCAACAGCGGCATGATCTCCGCGCTGCCGGCGGCCGGTGGCGCGATCACCCCGGTCAAGAGCTTCCTGGAATATGCCGAGCAGCGCGGCCTTTCCACCGGGGTCGTCACCAACATGCCGATCTGGGACGCGACCCCGGCCGCCTGCTTCGCCCATGTCGCCACGCGCAAGGACAAGGACCAGATCTTCCGCCAGATGCTCACGCCCCGCTTCGGCAATGGCGCCGACATATTGATCGGCAAGGGGCAGGCCGATGCGGTTGCATCCTTCGCCAAGGATGGCACCACGCCGCAGGCGGCCTTCGCCAGGGCGGGATATCGGTTCGGGGACGATCCGACACTGGTCGGGGGCAGCGGCCGGGCGGCGGTGCTGCGCGATGCCGACTATGCGCCGATCCCGGCGGTCGAGGCGACGATCGGCCAGCTTGCCCGCAATCCCAAGGGCTATTTCCTGATGGTCGAATGGGACATGCACACCGACAAGCCGGAAAATGGCCTGAAGCATGTGATCGAGATGGACGAGATGATCCGCCGGGTGAGCGCGATCGCGGGCAAGGATACGCTGATCCTGTTCACCGCCGACCATAGTTTCGGCCTGCGCATGACCAGCGGCAAGCGGAATGCGCCGATGGCCCAGCAATATGCGACCGCCGCCGCCAAGCCGGGGGCAACGGTCGCGAGCAATGCGATCATCGGCGTCGAGGACAGTCACACCGGCGAGGAAGTGATCGCCGCCGCCGCCGGGCCGGGCGCCGATCAGGTCCATGGCTTCTTCGCCAACACCCGCCTGTTCGACGTGATGCTGAAGGCGATGGGCTGGACGAAGGAGGATTGAAGGCCGCAGCGGCACCCGCCCCGATCCTGCGGATCAAGCTGCGGTGCCGCTGATATGTCGGGGATGACGGACTGGAGCGGGTAGCGGGGGTCTGTCGGGTGGTTCTGGAGGGCTGCGGTGAGCCAGCGTCCAGCATCATCATTTCCTCGTCATCGTCCCCAGCTTCGCCGTCGATATGTTCGATGATCCCGTCGACGCTTTCCTCCTGATCATGGGCAGCAGCATGTGCGGCCGACGCTGCCTTCGGCTTGTTCGAGCGTGATTTCATGATGCTGGTTTCCATGATGTGGATCGACGGTGGCCGCGAGCATGGGCGACTATAATCGGCGATGACGATGTGGACGGACGATGGCGGCCTGACGATCGGGCGCGATGCTGGCAATGACCGTCGATGTGAAGTGGGGGCCCGATTGGAAGCCTATTTGGTCAGGCAGCCAGTGCCCGATAGACGCTGGCGCGGCCGATCCCCATCTGCTTTGCGATCGCGGCGGCCCCCATGCCACCAGCCTTGAGTTCCTTGATCTTGGTCGGATCGATGCTGGCGGGGCGACCGCGATATTTTCCGGCTGCCTGCGCTTTCCGAACGCCTTCCATTTGGCGCTCATGCCGGATGTCCGCTTCGAAACTGGCCACTGCGGCGAGCATGGCGAGCATCAGGCGTCCGGTGCTGGTGTCGGTATCGACGCCGGGCTGGTTCAGACATTTGAAGCCCACGCCCTTCTGGGTGAGGGTTTCGATAATCCGGTGAAGGTCCCCGACGCTGCGGGCCAGACGATCGAGGCGGGTGACGATAAGGGTATCGCCTTCGCGCGCGAACGACATAGCCAGCGCCAGTTGCTCGCGATCGGTGGTCGATCGTCCCGACACCTTCTCTGCGAAGACCTTCTCCGCCCCGGCGTTGGCCAGCGCCTCATGCTGGATGTCGAGGCTCTGGGAGGTGGAACTCACGCGGGCATATCCGATGATCATGGGGCCTCCTGTCTCATTCGAATCTAGAGTTGGGGTCTGAGGACGTTCTCAAAAACCAAACCGGGTCTATTGATAGGGGGATCGTCGGGGGTTGAGATATCCCGAGTGATTTTACCCATGTGACGCAGATTCTCATGAAGCCGGATTGGACTCAACCACTTCATTTACTTCGATATTTTTTCGACCTGAGCTATGATCGAGCATCGCGATGGGAGAAGCAACGATGGACCTCTACGATCTGCGCGTCAGCGACTATGTGATCCGGGATAGTGATCTCGACGGTAGGTGGATCGGCGAGGTGATGCACATTCGGGCGCGGGTGCATTACCGCAATGCTGGCTTCCCGGCGCGCGACTGGATCGATATCGCGACTGCCACTCCTTATCCGCACTGCCTGTTGGATTGGCCCGGTCCCCCGGCGATCCATAAGGCGACCGAGGAGGAAATCGCGAGATATGGGCTGGCGGATCGCTCCCGGATTACCACACCTCGGCTTTTCGATGAGTGGTGATTGGGGCTCATGCCCTAGATGTCGACAAAGTTTGACGGATCGTCCCCGCCGAACGCTGCCTGCGATCAACGGTGGGCAGCCATAGTTACTTCATATCGTGGATCGGCATCGTCTATGGAAATCGATCTGGAAATATCGTCATTGCCGGATCGTCGGCCGAAGACATCGTCACGCAGAAGGTCATCGACGACCATCAAGGCTGAGATCGTCGATGACACCGGTTTAGGGGAACGTCATTCAGATGACTTCGGAGAACGGCGTTTCCGCTTTGGTTTCGGGGGCAATGCCGGTGCCGGTAGCGTAAATTTGGGGCATGGACCGAGCCCTCGGAGAAACGCAATGAGATCGTCGGTCGGCGTTCGAATGGGAGAGCGAGGCTGCTGAACCAAAGGGCCATTGTCGACAACGAGGCGGAGCGCGGGGCGCGCTGGTGGGGATGATGGATTCTGCATAATCCAACCGTAGGAAACCGGGCTTCCGAGAAGCCATATGTTTCGTCATAAATTGCGCATCGTCCCAGAACACATAGGTTTCAAGACTGTCCATCGTGGGAAGGCCGCATCGTTGAAGTGATCAGAGGCTGCGCTTCAGGAATATGACGGCGGGCGAAGGAGCCCCTTATAGATAGACTGCGATTGGCCATAGAAGCTTTACGCTTGTCGGCCGAACCCGCTTCCGCTCTAACCACCTGATGCAGAACCGATATGTTGGGGACATCGGCGATTTCGTCAAAATGGCGATCCTTCGCGCACTTTGTGGTAACAGGCACTTAGGCGTCGCATGATGGTTGTATCCGGATGAGGATCACAATGCCGACGGTCGGCACATAGACTATCTCCATCAGCCCGAACGCTGGCGCTCATACGATGCAGACCTCTTTGATCGCCTCCGCATGATAGTGGATGCTGGAGTTCGACGTGTTTCCGAACTTGAAGCCGCCGACCTGCTGCCCAACGCCATCTATTGGAATGCAGCGGTGCCGACCACTGGTCTGACCGTGGAACGCCGAATGTCCCGACAATCATGGTTCGAGGCGGGCCGAGCGATGCTTGCATCATGCGATGTCGTCTTCGCTGACCCGGACAATGGCCTCGAGACCAAGAATTTCGACCCCGGCGCGCGAAAGGCAGGAAAGAGTATCAGTATTGCCGAGCTTCAGGCGCTAAACGCCCCCGGTCGTGCGCTAATCGTCTACCATCATCAGACGCGAATGGCAGGCGGACATCATTTCGAACTTAAACACTGGGGTGGCCGCTTGCGCGAGGCAGGCTTCAACCGGGTCGACGCCTTACGAGCCTCTCCATTCTCCGCGCGCGCCTTTTTCCTGTTGAATGCCGATGACGAGATGCGGGATCGGGCAATGCAACTTTCGACGAGATGGGGCGATCGCTTGACGTGGCATCCCACCCTTGGAGCTTAAAGGCATGGAAACGGACCGCATTAGTTTTTCGGAAGTCATCACCGAAGCAAGTAGGTTCCACAACGATCTGGCCATTGCGATACAGAATATAGCGGCCGAAGCTACCAACCATTGGTGCGCGCCGATTCAGGATGCGTTGGCACTCGGCAAGATCGAACTGGAGCGCAGTCTTCAGTCTCGCTTCCCGTCTGAGAAGCGGCCTGCGGTCTACAAAATCGCTATCCGAGGCGAGGAACCGCACCGGACATACAAGGCGTTTGAGAAAGGGCGGGAAACACCTCGGATTCGAGCGTTTGCACGTTTCCCAGCCTCGTTCGTCCCGTCGGAAACACTTTACGTCGGAAGCAGTCGTTCGCTGGTAAAACGTTTACTGGAGCATATGGGACACGGCGCTGAAAAGACCTATGCGCTCCATATGCGGCATTGGGCTACCGACATTGATGGGGAATTGTCGATATCGGCGACCTTTCTGCCATATGAAATCTCGAAGGACGTGCTTTGCGCTGTCGAGGATGCGCTGGCGCGGAATGCGAGGCCGATGTTTGGGCGTCGAGGATCGGTATAGGAAATACACCATGACTGCACCTGACGAGACCGGCACATCGCAGCCCGAATTCATGTTCCCTGAGGTCATGGAGGCAGTGTCGCGGACCATAGCCGCCAAGACTGAAGAGATTATCCGTGCAGCCGATGCCGGGGAGCCGCCGGTCATAGTGCTGATCCCCGAACTTGGCGATATGATCTCGGAAGGCTTCTATTGGCGCAGGGCCGATGCGGCGATCAAATCATTGCTCTCGGCCGAATTTGAGGTTGCCGGGAAGAAGCCCGTGGGGCTGGTAGGCCTCCCCAGAGGACGCTGCTATCGGCGCGTCAGCACCGGATAGGATCAGGGCGCGAAATGTGCGTGCCCGCTCTGCGCCAGCACGCCCGCTATAAGGACAACGTTTCCCCATCCCGCAATCGGCAGATCGCCGGAAAGCCCGCCAGATTTTCATCCCAGTTAAAGCTGTGGATCGGAACCAGCCTCTTCGGCGCAATCGCTTTTGCGAAGGCCAGCAGGTCCGCAGGCGATGCATGACCGCTGGTGTGGATGTGACAGCTTGCCGCACCACCAGCGGTCAGCCATTCCACCAAGGGCGCGCCGGAGCTTTCGAGATAGCCGCGCCACATCGACCAGCACCATGCATCGTCACCATCCGGCACGACGCCGCTCCTGTCATAATCTGCAATCAGCGATCCGCGCAGCATGACGACCCAACGTGCCGCATTCCTTGCCAATGCCCTCCCTGAAATGGCGTGGCCAGATTGCGCGATACGATCGACAAAGGCTTCCATGCCCTTTCGCTTATACATCCGGGACATAGTGGATGTGATGACGACCTTGAGTTGATCGAAGCCGGGCTGCGGCAGTCTTCCATGCTCTGCCAGCATTTCCAGAACCTCAGCGGTATAGAGGTCCACGACCAGCGTTCTTCCGGCCTTCTTCGCGGCGCGATACAGGGTGACCGTGCGATCGACATTCTGAGCCGACCAAGCAACGAACACCCGTCCTTTCGTGCGCCCGAACAACCCTTCGAAGTCAGCTTCCAAGTCACTTTCATGGGCAGTAGGTTTCGTGCTGCCCAGATTGGTGCCTTCCATCAGCAACGCATCGACCGCTGCCGGAGGACTGGACATCATCCTGTCGACCAACGCTGATTTCCGGCCGTGTATCCGGAAGTCGCCAGAATAGAGGATGCGCTTCCCCGCTGCCTCGATCAGCAACATGTAGGCGTCAAAAGCCGAGTGATCGGTCAGATAAGGCGTCACGCGGAACCGACCGAGATCGAGAGGCTGGCCACTGCGCCACGGTAATATGTCGCGGTCTATCACCTTTCCGGTGATACCAGCGGTCAGTCGCATCAGCTTGGCGGACGCCTCTCCGCTATGGATCGTCCATGACGCAGGGAGTTCTTCCAGCAGCCCATAATGATCCAGATGGGGATGAGAGATGAGGACATGGGCGTGGCCAGCCCGGTCGAGCGAAGCAGGCAGCAAATCAGTGGCATCATTGGGCGCATCAAGAGGACGCCCGACATCAAGGATCAGGCGTTCCCCGGCACAGGCAATCTCGATGCAGTTTCCACCGATCTGCTCGCTGGACCGATGGATCGTCAGGTCCACCATCGAAACCATGTCGTCGCTCGATGTCGAACCCGTCATGCCGACACTGCCGCGCCGGGAGCGACGCCCGTTGCCAGACGCACGCTGGACGCCGAACCTCTGGCAATTAGGCGATCAGGACTAAGCGCAGTTGTCAGTTTCTCTTTATGTTTTGCCCAAACCGGCCCTATCCGCTGATCCTCGTCAAACACGGACACGATCAAGATCGGAGCCGTGTTGATTTTCAGTTTATCGATTTGTTGCAGGGCAGCATCGGCGATAGTTCGCCGCAAATCCGGAACACCACTGAGCGACAAGAGGTTTTTGCAGGAAAGCTCGAACCCCTCCCGTATATCCTTCGTATATTGCTTCAGAAGGCCTTCATATGTCGCTATCTGCGACAGCACCTTGGCATCGCCTTCGGCACGGATTTCCTTGTTCCCGAACAGCTTGGCCTCATAGAAATCGAGGACCGGCGCAGCATCTTCCCAGCGGAGTGCGACTATATCAATCCTCTTGGCGCTGGCCCCTTCGCCGGGGCTGGCATCGGTCGCTTCTTCTGCGTCCTTGGTGAGCGCCATCTCAACATCGACGACATTCCCATGAGCCTTGATCACCGCTCCGACGAATTTCTTCTCCTCGCCCGCATAGACCCGCGCCGCCGCCTTCAGATCAGCCACATCGTCCAGACCGCCGATGAAGAGCCCCTTGGCGCTATCCCAATGTTGCCCAATCTGAAATTGACCGCCGACAGCGCGAACATAGGGACGTGCAGCAGATGGCTTTAGCAGATATTTATAATGGGTATCGGTGATGATCCCGGAGCCATCGAAGCTGACCTTCGCAAGGCTGCACCCTCGGTAGTAGATGTTGAGATAGTTGTTACGGATAGCGACGAACAGATCAGGGTCGGCCAGCATTTTTCGCCACCATGAGCCTTCCGGCGCTTCGTAGAGGCGGTTCAGCGCCTCAACAAAATCCGAAGACAGACCCTGCCGATATGCCATTCATTTTCTCCATCGCCATTCTCGACGGCATCTAGCGGGCAAATCATTGAAATTGTCTGGATGCCACCCCAAAAAGCTGATCCCACATCATGACTCTGACCGCAGATAGATACACGATCAGCCACATCTGAAAGCGATGGAGTTCCAATGCCGAACGAACAGCCGGTTTCGGCCGAATATAATCCAGACGGTCCCTGTGTCGGGATATTCTGGCGTGTTCAGACCTCCGCCGGGCCGAAGCTCGTCAGCCATGTCGTCAGCCTGACTGACGCAGACGAGTATGGTGATTTCCTCACCCACCCCACCGGCCATTATGAAATTTGGGAAGGCTGGCGGGAGGCCGGGGCAGCGGCCCTGAAGCGAACGGGACTGCCGATTGAGATCGCCTCATCGGAGTATGAAGAGCATCCGCGCGGTCGTGTCGTATTCGACCGCCGCGCGGAGAAGTTCATCATTTACGCGGATCGGCGGCTCCAGAAGGCTACGATTATTTCGGACATCGTGGAATTGTTTGCCATCGGCGGCCATTCCCACATTGTGCGATCCGATTCACATTATGTCGCTCAACCTACTCCCGATCGTTAAGACGCCATCAGCGCCGTAACCTTCTCAATCTGGGTGGCCTTCTTTGCCCTGTCGGGGTGGGGCAGGCCGATGGCTTTGACCTCATGGCCACTGGCCGTGGGATAGCTGTGCCAGTTCAAAGGTTCGACCAGCGGACGTGCCTTTTGACGTTCCAGCGTCGGCGGAAACTGATCCCAGCCCTTCTTCGTGAAGACAAACAGCTTGTCTGGCTGATGCTCGTGGAGGATGCGCTGCACGCGGACACGACCCGCGTCATTCTGTTCTTTTGTCCCGTTGTTGGCCCATTCAGACCGCGCGCCCACAAAGCTGGGCACGAAGTTGAAGAACAGGACCGAATTCCAGAACGCTGCGCGGTCGTCATATCCAAAATATCCGGGCACACGATTGAAAAACTGAATATCGGGATACTCTCCGGAAATCACCTTCTTGAGGCAATCCTCGGTCATTCCAGAATGATCCGGATCATCAGACGTATGGGAGTGTCCGGCGATAGCAATTCGTTGCCCCGAAATGCCGCCCTTGTATCCGGCAGGACACCATTCTTTATGCTCAACCATTACACCCCCAGTTATTCAGATGAACGCGTCATTTTGTGGCCCCTGCTGATCTGAAATGGAAGGTCATATTCAAAGAATTTATTTCAGATCGACGCTGGCAATATGTCCGGCTGACTTAGCCTGCTGGAGCAGCGCCCATGTTGCGCCGCCATTGCTATAAAATTCCAACACCACTGCTTGACGCAAATGCCCATTAACCCACCGTTGTAGAGGAGCGAACAGATGATCAGCCCACAAATCTTCGATCGTTGGAAAATGCGCTCGCTCTGCCTGCGAGCATAGCGCGCAGCACCATCCACAGGGTTCGTGAACGGGCACGAGATCATCGTCCCACAGCCTGTCATAAACCTCACCACTCCAAGAGGCGAGGACACTCATACCCGCAGCATGCGCATATCCATGAAGTGCTTCGCCGCCGACAAGAAAGTTGATCTCGACCGCATCGCGATGCTCGCAAGTCTCGAAGGCCATCATATCATGGATATCGACGGTGACGGCGAACCATCCGCTGAATGCATGGATGAAAGGACGATCTTGCCCGCAGACCATTAGAGCCTGTCTTGAATCTCATGCGTAACGAGCGATGCGCCTGATGAGGACGACGGCAGCAGCGGCGTATAGAAGTGCAGTTGCGGATTTGACGGTTCGCTCGAAGTCCTTTGCCAAGCGTCGATTTCGATTGAGCCATGCGAAGGTTCGTTCGACCACCCATCGTCTGGGATGGACGACGAACCCGGTCTGGTCGGCGAATTTCCGAACGATCTCTATCGTGATGGATGTCGCTTCCCGGACGCGATCGCTGTTGTAGGCGCTGTCGGCATAGGCATGCTCGACCAAGGGGTGC
>NZ_JBSXOQ010000047.1:0-4793 GCF_056859495.1 Sphingobium sp. L-44
GCAGATCGAGGGCATGGCCGCCCTTGCCACACCCATAACCGAGGAGGTTCAGCCGCTACAGATTACACCCAAGGCCGCCTGAAAATGCAGCCCGATGGCCAGCACCGAAATTACACCACATTGACGGACGTGACCAAATTCCGCTCCGAAATGGGAGTATTTTCTATGTGACAACCCAACTGGTGAAGCATTGAACGAATATGGCGAGCAAGGTTGGGAATTGGTGAACTGCGTTAGCTTCACGACAGGTTTTGGACTTGGCGGTAATGAAAAAATGACGGTGCAGTTTCGTTACATATTCAAGCGATCCATGCTATCTACCTACCCAGCCCAAGCTCATGAGGCACTAAAAACTGCGTCTGAATGGCGAGACAGATGGGATCAGTTGAAGCAAGAACTGGAAATTGCGAAGGAGGAACTAGAAGCGCTTCGATAGTTCGCTGACACCCCCACAGGTCAGCGTCTAGTTAGGCGCGACAATCTATTGGACGGACGATGCCGGTCGCCCGTCCTATTCATCTCAGGCCGCTTCGGACGTTTTCTTCTTATCTGCCCGCTGCCTACGCTTCCGGTCCGTTTCCTTTTCCCGCTTCGCTTTCTGTGCAGCTTTGGCCTCTTCCGGCGTCAGAACCTTGCGTTTGCGCCCCGGTCTGCTGTCGCGTTCATATTCGGCGATACCCATACCGGAGATGTCGATCAGGTCGAGAACCACGTCACAGTATCCGGTGCTCTGGAAATATGCTTCCAGATGCCGGGCCTGCACTTCATCGTAAACGTATAGGTGGACGGTTTCGGTGCTCTCCGCGACACGGACGCTGGTTCGGCAGGCAAACTGGACCATGATGTCGAGTTCTCGGGTTTCCACGATCGCTTCTGGAGAAATGCCGATCACCTTAGCGATGGACAGGTCGCACGCGGATGGCTTGGCCGTAAACAGGATGGTGGCTTCGTTTCTACATGACCACAGATTTGACCCTTGCTGGCGCGGAGACAGGCATTTACCGGGAAGCAATGACGTCTCGTGATCCGGCCGCTCGAACAGGCTCCGTTCGTTGCGATTGCAAGTCCAGATGTGCCGATCGGCTGTGACTCGGCTCGCGATGTCGTTACCGATAGCGGTCAGATAGCGGCGGCCACGCGGACTGTCCCACAGCGTCCGACTGGCTTGGTGAGCGCGAGCATAATAGTGCACCACGACAGTTCGGCGCATATGGCGCAGTTCGGTCGCCCGATCGAGACGCACCCATTCAAATTCTGGCCACTTCGATCGGATGATTTGATACGCAACTGATTGGGTAAGGCCGTGCGCCAGCATGGTGACCTGATCGAAAACCTTCAACGATGTCGGAGCCCAGATCGACCACCATTCCCATTTCCGCTCGACATCAAGCTGGTCGAACGATTGCAACGAAGTGGCGACCTCGCACCGATCGCCAATGATGCGCTGCGCCATGACCGCCAGTGGATTACCACACGAGTCCTCATCAAAATCTTTTGCCGTCGCGTTCGAAGTGGAGATTATCCGGCGGGCCTTTTTATCTGCACGCTGTTCCAGTTTGAAGTGATGAGTGAGAAGGTCCTTGCTCAATTTGGACGACAGGCTTTGCCGATCCCAGATCGAGGGACGCTCATCAATCACGAGCTTCCAACCTCGAAAGCCTGACAAATCAGACGTTTTTAAGGCTTCGTGGGTGATGATCGCGACCACATGGCCGCCGGTATAGGTGTTTCCAAGGCCTTCGACGCGAACACGAACCGATGTGCCGCCGATCCGGTCTGGATCGTCATAGGCGTTCTGGCCCATGCTACAGATCGTGACGACATGGACACTGGTCCCGGCTGCGGCGGCTATGTCACGGATTTCCTGTGCACGCTCTTCTACCGCTGCCCTTCGCTCTACCGCATATAGGTACAGGCCGGGATTCTTGATAATATCGAAACATTCATCGTAAGACTTTCCCGCCCCGCATGGGCGATCGTCATAAAAAATTATACTCATCATACTCCATATGGACGGTCCCAATTGCGCTACTCATCATGAGTATGTCCCGTCTCTTTCTATTCTTTAGAGATATCGGTGGGACAAAAGCGAAATTAAAACAGACGTATTTTACGAATCTATTCAATATTAATAAGGCGCATGAATTTATTGATGGAAAAGGCAACGAAGTAATTTCAAAGGACTTCATTTGTTGCCCATGTCGACGAGGGCTCGCAGTCGACGTGGGTGGCAAAAGAAGTCCTTTGCTCTGGCGGCCGACCTATGGAGGGCGCAGAGATGCATCTGAATGGACCGATGCGGCAGCACGCCTCAAGGCGGATTCAGGTCGTAGCAATCGAAGGATGCCTTCTGCTGAAGTGAGGCATCCGCCCTTTGATCTCAGGGATGAAACGGCTCACTTCATGGCTGCCAACGACATGACTGGACTACCAGATGTCATCGAGGCAACACGCGGTGAGCGATCGGTCGATCCCTCCCCGGAGCCAAAAGCCAACGTCGTCGACGAGCCGCCGAGCCGTTGGCCTCCGGCTATCCATATCACTGATGTCATCTCGATCAGAGCGGCTTTCCTGCCTCTCACTTCGAAGGCAACGACATCTTTGCAATCTTAACAGGTCAGCCAACGGACGAATGGCCCTCAAGGCCGCGAACACCCCACCGCCGCGCGCAGCGCGGCTCCCACCAAAGCGAGTAGCGCCAATGGGACACCGGATCGGCACCGCCCTCGAATGCAAACCGATCCTTTACTCTCGATCGGCAATATGCCCCACATGCGTAACAATTTCGCCTTGAAGTCGCTTGCGGTCGCCGGGCTGGTCGGCGTCGCCGTGGGCGGTGGTAGCAAATACCTGTCCGACTCATCGAGAGCCCTCGAAGCCAGTGCCGCCGATGAAGTGACAACAGAGTGGCGACCAACCCGCGACACGATCCGGGATCGCCCGATGTCGGCGGACGAACTGGACGCCCAGCAGCCTTCAGGTCCTAGCGCCACACCTCAGCGCAGCCCACGCGCCCAAACGCCAACGGGATCGGGAACATGGTCGTATCGGAATTGCGCCGACGCCCGAGCCGCCGGTGCTGCGCCAATCCACCGAGGACAGCCGGGCTATGGGCCGCATATGGATGGCGACGGTGACGGCATCGCGTGCGAGCCGTATCGGGGACGATGATATGAAACTGGTCTTGATCTCAGCCTCCCTGACGGCGTGTCAGCAGTAATAAATGAAATCAGGGAGGTCCCAATGATGGCAGCGATTGCCATGAAGTGACCCGCGCCGACGTTGCAGAAGGGATCATCTGGCTTGCCATCATTATCAGTTCATTTAGTGAGCCGGAATGCCGAGTTCATTTAGTTCCAAGCGCGCCTATCGACCCGGTATCATCGCCAGTAGAGAACGGCGGATTGCCAACGCGCATACCCGCGCGACACCTCTACTGGAGGTAATCGTGAGCATGACGGGAGCGACGATCCCTGAGATGATGCTCGCGCTGAATCAGGCAGGATATCGAGCACCGCGCGGTGGCCCAGTGAGCCATAACACTGTCACTCGCGCGATGGCTCGGATCGGCCAACAGCCACCGGTCACCTCACGCCCTAAAGAGCCAGCGAAGTTGAAATCTCGGAAAAGCATCCGCGCCCGTAGCGAGCGGTATGAAGTGTTCCGGACGCCTGAATATGCCTACACTTCATTGTTCGATTATCGACCGGAGTGGTTTCAAGGCAGAGGATGCGATCCGTCGGCAGGCGATGGTCGCATGATCCGCGAGATAATGCGGCGCAAAAATCCCGGCCCTCACTTCGTCAATGACATCCGCGACGAGGAATTGGCGGCACTGTCGGGCTGCGGTCAGGCCACGATCGGCGATTACCTCACTATGGACGATCCGCCTGAGTGCGACTTCATGGTGACCAACCCGCCATTCTCGAAGGCTATGGCATTCGTCCAGAAGGCGCGAACGCACGTATCTGGCCCGATCTGTATCCTCCAATCAACAAGATGGCAGGGCACTCAGAGGCGGAGCGAATGGCTGCGGACCGCCGGACTTGCCTATGTGCTCAACCTGCCTCGGCGACCGCAATGGGAAGTGGATTCAGGCGATACCATAAAGAACAATGTGATGGACTTTGCATGGTATGTCTTCCTGCCCGACTACGATGGGCTGCCGAGCATGGACTGGCTGCTGGACACCGAACAAACGTGACAATCTTTGTCATTGCCACACTCACCACTTCATAACTGTCGGCGGGCATGATCGGATCAACTTCTTGGGGGAAAGAAATGATTCGGTATCTCGCAGCAGCGGCGCTCATATCCGCGCCGACCGTTGGTTATGCACAAGGCCCACTGACCGGCAGGCTCGATCTGGCCTGTATGGGCGGCGGTTCTGCCAACAAGGTGGCGCAGGCGACAGCCAACGCATGGGATAGCAACGGCAACTATGGCGGAGCCAGTGTCGTGGGAACGCGAACGGTTGGCTTTGAGGATCAGGTCAATCTCTGGATCGATGGCGAAGAAGGTAGAATTCGCATGCCAAGGTCCATGCTGCCCGCGATCCGAGGCGGCGAGGATGGATGGTTCAAGCTCAAGTCCGTCGAAGTGAAAGAACGAGAGATTACCGCCTCAGTCGCGGTCAATCCGCTGAACAATCCCAAGGTCACGTCCGTCAATGTGGTGTAATTTCGGTGCTGGCCATCGGGCTGCATTTTCAGGCGGCCTTGGGTGTAATCTGTAGCGGCTGAACCTCCTCGGTTATGGGTGTGGCAAGGGCGGCCATGCCCTCGATCTGCATG
>NZ_JBSXOQ010000048.1:0-19632 GCF_056859495.1 Sphingobium sp. L-44
TGCAGATCGAGGGCATGGCCGCCCTTGCCACACCCATAACCGAGGAGGTTCAGCCGCTACAGATTACACCCAAGGCCGCCTGAAAATGCAGCCCGATGGCCAGCACCGAAATTACACCACATTGACGGACGTGACCGCCGCGCGCTCGCTGCAAGACTTTGTGCCTGCTGTCGGCGCTTCTCCATGAGCGCCTTCGCGACGGCCTTACGATCTTTGGCATATTGCTCTTTGAGTTGCTTCCTCCTCACGGACGCCTCCCGACGCTGATGCAAGCACCGAGCGCGATAAGCCTCGAAATCGTCGCGAATTGACGTCTCATCAATGTCGGTTGCGCTTTCTGGCGCAGGCACAGTTGCCGCTGCAGTCGGCCACCACTCACCTAGCGTAGGCGTGCCCGACTTGCGCCGTTTCTCGATTTGCACCAGCCCATAACGGCGTCCGTCACCGTCAAGCTGAGATGCCTTGATGCTATTTTGAGGATCTGTCAGATCGAACAATATCAGTCCGACGACCTTGTCGCCGTTGGTTTTGCTCGAGCGAAAAGCGGGCCGCAACCCGATCCCAATAGCTGCTAATCGGCGTTGGGCGCGGGGCCAGTCAGGTTCGTCGAGCGCCGAGCGAATGGCGGGCGCGCGCTCCAGCAATAAAGGGCTACCGGTCCGTTCTGCCCGGTGCGTCTGCGAACCTGATGGTCCGCGAGACTGACGTGACATCCTGTCTGCTGCCATTTCGCGCGGTGTACGGAGACGGCGTAAGCCAAGTTTGCGTTCGAAGCGTCGGCAGAAATTCTGCAGCCGATATAGCGCATGGCGGTTGAAAGACCCGCGGACGGTTTGATCCTTGGCTAATGATGCGGCCTGCTTTGGCGTCAACGCGAAATCGCCGAGTCCTGCGACCTTGACTCCTTTGGCTAGGAAAAGCTGTTTGGGAGGAGTCTGGCCGGTATCTGGATTTACGGTGCACCAGAAGATGTGCACATGGTCATAATCCTTGTCTTTGTGCCGTACGATCACGCGCTGATGATTGCGAAGGTCGAACTCACTGTCAATTTCATCGACGATCTGTCGCCAGTCGGTTGCGGCGAGTTGGCCGTCTTCAATGGCCGCAGATAGCGAACAATGCATGACGACCGACTTTGCGCGGCGAGCCATGCTCGCGACCAGGGCCATCTCCTGCGCGGCCATGTCGATCGAAGAGACCCCACGAATATCCAGGACTTCATGGTCTCGCTGATCAATCAGGTAATTGACCAGGCCGCCAAAGTCCCTGCCAAATTTGATTTCCGGAATCATCGGAGCAGCATCCGAGTTGCGGAAAGCAGATCTCGGTATGCTTCAATAAGCGCATCATGGTCGACCTGCCCGCTAACGTTTGCACGCTTGGCGAGTTGATTGATGTTGACGCCAATACGCCGAACTTCGGAGACGAGGAGCCTTGACGGCAGGATCATCGGCTGCCCTTGCTGCACCAGCCGTCGGAGTGCCTCCGCTTTGGAGCAGTCCGAGAATTCGGCGATCTCTTCCAAGCGGCTATGCTCCGCTGGCGACCACCTCGTCGTAAGTACGATGGTGCGCACGCGAACCTCGGTGCCAGTTTGGCCAGGCAATTTCATTTCTCCAATGCAAGCATTTGGGGAGGGTTCAGGGAGGGGTTCCCTCCCTGACAAGGTCAGGCCAACGCGTTCGAATGCGCCAGAGCCGTAGGCGACAAAGCAGTCGAACCCGCGCCGCCCCGGGCGCGGTAGTCGTTGGCCAGCCCTTGCTCCTTTCCTCCCACTTTCGTTTTAAGCTGCCACTTGGGACGGTGCCGCCGCGAAATGCGGCGGCAAAGCCCTGCGTATGCAGGAACAGCGATGTTGGATTAGAGATCGCCTGCTCGACGATCCGCGTATTCTGCAGCGCAGATCATGAGGTCATTGCGTACCATGTCGCGACGGGCTTCGCTCGCATCGCGTTTCGACTTTGCACCAATTGTGAAGCCGCCTGCCGCCGCATTCACGCAGCGAGAGAACTCTGTTTCGGTTGCGGCATGATGCGCTTGGCGTTCGGGCGACATGTACCATGCTGCCACCATCCAACTCGCCGTCGCAGCGACTACGGCGACACCAACCATCCAATAGAACGCGATCCAAAGCAGCCGCCAGGCCCCATCATCGGCGTTATACGGCATCGTGTCACGGATCCTCGACAGCGCACTGATCGCAGCCCGATCGACGCGCGCATCCAGATCATGATGGATGCGCTGCTGGCCTTCGAAGGCCGCCTGCTTCATGATCGCTTTGAGCTCGCGAACATGCTCCATGCGCAGGATAATTTCAGCCATGACACCTGGACTGCTTACGAGTTCCGGCGGAAGATCCCGGATCAACTGGTTCATCGTTTTGTAGTCTTCCGCTGTCGGCTCGCGGCGCAACAGACGGCGGATCATATCCTCTGACGAGATGCTCATGCCATGATCTCCTGGATCTTCTTCAGAACGGGCTCGCAAGCCTCTTCCGCGCGGGACCACCAAAGATCGAACTCAATCGTTTCCGAAAAGGACAGCCCAATCTGGGGCCGGGGATAGAAGGGCGCATGAGCACGTGCGATACGGGTCCGCGCCCGGATTGGCAGCGCAGGCAGCAACAACTCTCGCACTCCTCGTGCGAGTGCTTGGGCCCGTGTTTGCGACTCCCTCCAGATGACGAACTCGGCGAGTGTCGACCCGAACCTGCCATTCATCAGGAAGAACGTATTGTCGGATGGCGCAAGTTCGGGTGCCGCTTTGAACAGGCGGACCGAATCCTCTTCTTCGTCAGCGATCCAGAGGCTAATAACCTCTCGCTGCAGCTTTTCGGTTGCCAACAAGATGGCGGCCTTCTGCTGGCTGGCGACTTCACCAAACCCCGCTTGGGTGTCGATTAGAATGACGGTTTCATCGGCGACGGCTTCCCAACCGTCAAACATCTGGGCCCAGCCCGCTTCGCTGCGCAGATAGGGGCGGCCGACGGGGAAAACGGAGGCGTAATAGCGCTCCAAGTGAGCGTTTCGCGCGTCGCCGTCGAACCCGACAGCGGAGTACCCCCACTGTCCGAGCAAGCCGGCGAAGATTCGGGCCGCGAAAGATTTACCAATCCCGCCCTTGTCGCCACTGAACAGCAGGATCGGGGCCTTCCTCTTGCTGTTCTTTTTGTCCTTTTTGGGGTTGTATGGAATTGATGACGGCATAGCCATGAGACGTTTCCTGACGAGAATTTGATAGATTGCTGACTGAAAGGCGCGAGGATCAAAGGTCGCTAATCGGACCGTTTTCCACGATCAGCCCGCCGAACATGTCGGTCGGAGCCGCAGTCTTTTCCGGGCGGACAGCGACCGGCATGCGGCGCCGTCGCTGCGGACGCTTCGTGACGACGTCGTTGGTGCTGCTCTTCACATCGCGGCGAGCGAGCGTCAGCGCCTCACGAAGCTGGCTTTCAGTGATTTTGTGATGACCCATCCACTCGCGCATCTCGGGCAGCCTGATGAGTTCCGGCAGCTTCGCGTCCGGGCACTTGCCAAGAAGGTTCACCACAAATTCGCGCGCCTTTGCGCGCGGACTGGAGCGCGACTGCCGCTGCTTCAGCAGAGCTCCTGCGACCCGGTCGGAGAAGTCTTCTTCATCATCCAATGACATTTTCAGTCTCCTGTTCAGGCCCGACTGCGTGCCGGGCTTGGGAGGCTTGAACCATGTTTTGGAAGTCCTGGAACGGGTGGCGCGGTACGAAGCTAAGCCATCGTGACACGACGACGAAAGTCGCGTCCGTGGAAATATTCGTTTAAGATTAGCGGGATAGGGTGCGCGCTCTTCAAGGAGCATCCATGTCCACCCGCGAAAACTATCATCAGAAAATCAAGCTACCATCGAGGTTTGATACAGACTCAATTGCGAAATCCATCAAGGAAAACACCGAAGCGATCATTTACGGCGACCTGAAACGCCGACGATATCACGAGGCGGCTTTCAGCACCGGGGACCTTCGCGAACTGCCGCCCGGGCATCTCTTTAATCATTGCGTGCGAGCGCCAGCGTCAGCATTCGCCGATCAGGAAGCCATTGAGCGGACATTCACCCGCATGCTCGATGCATCCAACAACCCGGACGCGTTGCAAACTGTGGCGCAGGCGTTGAACCTCTCGCCGCAACGCGATGCAGAATTACTATGGAACGCATCAAAGAGCGCGCCTGATTTTCTCAGGCTCTGCCGAAAGGGATATCTGGACAAGGCCATCAAAATCATTCCGGCGGAGGGCTGGGGCGATTTCACGCGTACTGAGTTGTTATCGCTCGTATCGAACGTCGCGACATATAATGCTGCGTTTCAGGTTCAGCTCATTGCTGCTCGCGCCTGGATGGTGGACCATCTCCTCACTCGGCTGGACGGCCTAACGGGACCGTACCGTCAGCCTGCCGCAATTCGTGACATCATCAAGGCCGCAGATGCTGTCGTCAAAGTGGATGACCACTACTTTCGGCCCAAAAAAAGGCAGCCGAATGCCGATCTTATTACCGACCTGCGCTCACTCGCTGAGTCCTATTTAGCCATATCAGATCGGTCAGAGGGCGAAATCGAGCACGAAATCCGCAAGTTGCTCCCCCGATTGGGCGCGAGTGCGAAAAAAATTCGAAGCACGATGGAAAGGCTAAGGAATAAAAATAATAACGAAGGAAAGGTGATCAAGAACGCAAATTGGGGTTGTCACCGCGCGTATTACGGCCACCCTGCCGGATTCTGTATCGCCTTCGCAACAAAGCGCCTGATACAGCTTTCTGACCAGATCAATGACATCGTTGACGGCGTATATGAAAACAATAAGTTGAAATTGCCTTCTACATTTCGTGATGATTTGCCTAATAATAAAGATGATCGCGTCAATCAAATTTTATTCACGTATCGCTACATTTACGACATAGAATTAGATCAGAGCGTCTCGTTATCGGACCTGAAATACGAAATTGAAGCTCGAGGGAATTCACTTAATCAGCAATTGCTGAAGACCGTTCACACAACGCTCGGCAAGCTCTCTATCCGACGTGAAAAATGGGCTGGGCGGATGGCCTTGAAAGAAGCTCAGCGGTTCGATGTCCTGATCGAATATCTTTTCCGTTCGGTTCCGACCGCGCCACCCGCCACATCAGCCCTGGCCCAAGCTAAGCAAAAGCGTGAGCAGGATCAGAAACATAGACCGCCCGGTCTGTATCGCGCTTCGGGCAAGGGACGCAAAAGGCACAAGAAGTGATCATGTCACTTCTTGCCCCCCGCAATCAGGCGAGGCTGACAACCTCGCTTGGTTCATCGCGCAGCTGCGGCGCGCAATGGAAGATGATCCTCAACTGCTCGAAGATCTGCAGACATGGATGAGGAACTCATCTCCATTGGCGCCCACAAAAGCCGTGGGAGGCGACGACGACATCCTCGTTCCGCTGGCCACCGTTAAGGAAATAGTGGGGCTGGGTAAAACCAAGATCTACGATCTCATGAAACGCGGCCAGTTTCCTCCAGCATATAAACCGGGCGGAGCGGCGACGCGTTGGAACTTACGCGAAGTGCGGGCATGGCGAGCCAACCTCCAGCGCCTTCGTCGACCGCTTTGAATTTCGGCCGATCAAGCCCTCTTCCGAGGCAAACCTGTGATTTAACAAGCGATAAGGAGAATTTATGAAAGCCGAGAATTGTGTTGGCGATGCGGAGGTCCACGCACTTTACACGCCCGCGTACCTGCCTGGCTCGCACTGGCCAGTGTATCTGTGGCTCGACCATAGCGATGGCACAGCTTGGGTCGAACAGTTCGAACCAGGTGCGATGCCGGTCGAAGTCGCCAACGGCCAGATGAGTATGTGGCAGATCGGAGATGTACCGACCATCAACGAAGCGCGCGACCTCGTGAATAAGCTGCTGCCAGAATTGACGACCTACCTCGTCGAAATTGAGGAAGAAGATGCCGACGATTCAGAGATAGCGGACATCTGCCAATCCTTTGTGTCAGGTCACAGCTTTTCCACCGTCGTTGAAATCCTAGAGTCGCCCGCCGAAACGGCGTTCTGCGAGGCAGGAGACGAAGTAGATATAGGCGATCCAGATGCGCATCGGATCGAGTATTCGTTCAGCCCTGTAATCTTGACGGCCGAATCGACAGATGCGTCATTGACGGCGTTGGCGGCGGACATGGCGAAGCATTTCTCGCCTACCATCCTCGTTGATGTCGAATCTTATGTGAACCGAATGAGGCGCGACCTCAAAGATAATGCGGGCATCCGCCAAGGGTGCGCAGCCTAAGAAAAGCTAGAATGCCATGACTGAGGCATTCGATTTTCCGAAGACGGGGCTAGGGGTAAAAAATTAAATCCACTAGCCTCGTCTGCGGCAAATTTAGAGACTTGCAGTCCGTTCGAATTGTGCACTTCGCTCAGCTAGCTGCAATTCGATGCCTAGCCATGCGTCCAGGCCATCACCTCACTGGATCGTACCTCCAGCCGCAAGGGCATCGAGGCAATCTGCAATTGCGAGCCAGCGCATGACGCCGGCTTCGTCACCCTTGATGGCGAGATCTTTCAAGCGTCCGGCGATGAACTCGTCTGCCCCCGCGCCATATTGGCGATCAACGGCGAGAGCCGCTGCCCAACGTTCCATCTCCCTGGTCATAGAAGCGACGGTGCCTCGGCGACCGCAGACTTCTTCTTGACCCAGAGATCGCTGGTGCGGGTCATCTCGATCAACTCATCGGGAAAGCGACGCTCCTGGAACGCCACGGCATCATCGAACGATCCATGCAGCCAGCGCTCATATTCATCCGGCATGAGAAGCACCGGCATGCGATCATGCACAGGCCGGATGGCTTCGTTGCAATCGGTCATGACGCCCGAATAGACCGGCCCCCATTCGTCGCTCATGCGCCAAAGCCCCGCCCATGCAAAGATAGGCTGCCCCCTCACATTGAACCAGGTCCGGGTCTTGGCGCCCTTTTGCCCTTCCGCTTCGGCAAATGCCGTCAGCGGGATGAGGCAGCGCCATTGCGGCTTGGCCGCCAGCCCTTTCCACATCGGCTTGGTGAGATCGGCGATATTGTTGACGGGTTTGGGCTTTGCCGTCGGCGACATGCCCTTCAAGCGCAACGGGAAACCCCAGGTCATGGACTGCATGATGCGCTGCCCAGCTTCCTCCCGGACCACGAGGCCCGGCGTGCCGGGATAGACTTCGTCTCCGGCATTGGACATGACCGGGTTTGCCACGCCAAAATGGGCGGCCACCTCAGCAGCGCTCAGGCGCTCGGTGTAGAGATTGCAGATGGCTGACCTCCTTTTCAACTGAGCGGCTGGAGCAGCTGGTGATTCCAGCTTCATCCTATCACGCCGCCAAAGACTGGGAAGCGGCATATCTGCCCTGACAGCCGGCAAATTTCTCGCCCTGGTTTATAGCAAGAGCGCCTGCGCCTGTGTCCCGGGCGGCGGCGCCTTGCTGCGCCAGCTATCCTCGGTTTGCTGCACTTTCATTCGCTCGGCTGCAAAAGGTGGCCGGAACTGAAACCGGATCACATCCTGGATGCCGCCATGCAGCCAGGCGTCATAGTCATGGGGGTCGAGCAGCACCGGCATTCGGTCATTGGTCGGCGGGATCGCGGCATTGGCCTCCATCGTCATGCCGGCATAGACCGGCCCCTCGCTCAGCAGATTGCGGCAGAAGCCGGCCCAGGCAATGATCGGCTGACGCTTCACCGAAAACCAGGTCCGGGTTTTGGCACCGGGCACGCCATCGGGATTGGCAAAATGGGTGAGCACGATGAGGCAGCGATAGCGCGGATCGACCACCATCTCCTCCCACATTGGGTTGGTGAGATCAGCGACCAAGCCGATCCGCCCCGCTTCTTCGCCGCGCGCGCGCATATCCTTGGTCAGGCGCGGAAAACCCCATGTCATGGACCGCAACAGGCGCCGGCCGCCTTTCTCGAAGACGACCAGCCCCGGCAGCCCTTCCACCGTCTCCTCAGGTACCGCGACCGACGGCAAGGGATTGACCCCGAAGTGCGCCGCGATCTCGGCGATGCTCGCCCGCGCGCAATGCAGCCGTGACATGATGGGACCTCCTTGCCGGGACTCGAAGCCATCTCCTTAACATGGAACATATGAAGAACGAAATGCCATTGACTCCGGCGCAGGATTGGGGCGAACAAATGGGGAACATATTTTCGAGTCCCTGCCTCCATGTCAAAAACCGCCATCCTCGACGAGCTGCGTGCGCGTATCGCGCAGGTGGAAGCCGTGGGCGGTCGGCATCCAGTGCTTCCCTTCGGCATCGACGCCATTGACGATCATCTGCCGGGCGGCGGCATAGCGACCGGGGCCCTTCATGAGGTGGCCGGAAGTCCGGACCTTGCCGACGATGCAGCCGCCACCATTTTCCTGGCCGGCATTCTCGCGCGGTCGCAGGGCCAGATCATCTGGTGCCTCCACTGGCGCGACCTGTTTTCGCCGGCCCTGCATCTCGCCGGGCTCCACCCCGATCGGGTCATCTTCGTGGAAGCGGGCAATGACACCAATGTCCTCATCGCGATGGAGGAATGCCTGCGTCACCCCGGCCTTGGCGGCGTCGTCGGGGAACTGAGGAAAATGTCCCTCACCGCCTCGCGCCGGCTGCAGCTGGCAGCCGAACAATCGGGCGTGCTGGCCATGGTCTTTCGCCGCGCCATGCCCCCTGAAAGCCAGGCCGAGGGCAGCGCCGCGCTGACCCGCTGGCGGGTGCGGGCCGTGCCCAGCCCGGCGCTGGGCTTTCCCGGTCTCGCGCGTCCGCGCTGGTCGCTGGCGCTTGAGCGCGCGCGCGGCACCGAACCCCAAATCTGGACCGTAGAGGGAAGCGATGAGACGGGTTGTCTCGCTGTTCCTGCCGCGCTGGTCGACGGATCGTATCCGTCGCAAAGCCGGCAGGCCGCCTGAAGGCGGCGCACCGCCCCTCGTCACCGCCCATGTCGACCATGGCCGCCGCCTGATCGCGGCCGTGGACGAGGAGGCGCGCCGGCTTGGCATAGCCGGCGGCATGACGGTAACGCGTGCCCGGTCGCTGGCGCCGGAGCTGGACGTGGTGGATGCCGATCCCGAGGGCGACCTTGAGGGCCTGCGCCGGCTCGCTCTGTGGGCGGGAAAGCGCTATTCTCCGATCGTCGCGCCCGATCCACCTGATGGCCTGTGGATCGACATTACCGGCTGCGCCCATCTCTTCGAGGGCGAAGTGCCACTCCTCAAGGACATGATGCGCCGGGTCAGTGGCTCGGGCCTCGCCTGCCAGGTCGCGGTCGCCGACACGCCCGGTTGCGCCCATGCGGTGGCACGGTTTGTACCATCAGGACGGCCGAACATCATCGAGCCCGGCGCCACGCGCGCCGCGCTCTCGATCATGCCGGTCACCGCGCTGCGCATCGAGCCGGGCGTCGCGAGCGAACTGCGCCGCATGGGGTTCGAGCGCATCGAGCAGCTGATCGCCGCGCCGCGTGCGCCGCTCGCCAAGCGATTCGGCCGCCAGCTCTACAAGCGCCTCGACCAGGCCTTGGGCCAGGTGCCCGAACCCATCGATCCGATCTATCGCGCCAGCTTGCCGCGCGTCCGGCGCAGCCTGCTCGAACCGATCGGCACTGCCGATGCCATCGCCCAGGTCATCGCCGACCTCTGCGCCGATCTTGCCCGCCTCCTGCTGCGCGCGGGGACAGGCGCGCGCCGGCTCGATCTTCATTTCGAGCGGGTCGATGGCGCCAGGCAGGCCGTGCGGGTCGGGACTGCTTCCCCCTCGCGCGATGTGCGTCATTTGGCAAAGCTGCTCTCCCAGAAGATCGAGACGATTGATCCGGGCATGGGGATCGAGGCCATGGCACTGGTCGCGTCGCTCACCCAGCCCATGGCGGCCGCCCAGGTCGGGAGCGTCCTTGCCGGTGAAGAGCGCGGCCCGGATCTCGCCGCGATCGTCGATGCGCTCGCCAATCGCTTTGGCGCGCGCAGCCTCTATCGCTCGGCGCCGCGCGCAAGCAGCATGCCCGAACGCGAAGTCGGGCATGTCGCGCCGCTGTCATCGGCCGGCGGCGCTGGCTGGGCCGATGATCTTCCCCGGCCTGCCCGCATGCTGGTCCCGCCAGAGCCTGTCGACGTGATGGCGATGCTGCCCGATCATCCGCCTGCCATGTTCGTCTGGCGGGGGCGGCGCCATCGGATCGCCCAGGCCGATGGGCCAGAGCGCCTGCATGGCGAATGGTGGCGTGAGGGCGGCCATGAGGCAGACACACCCTATGCCGTGCGGGATTATTTCCAGGTCGAGACGGTGAGCGGCGCGCGATACTGGCTGTTCCGCATGGGGGATGGTGAGCAGGCGTCGACCGGCCCGATGCGCTGGTTCATCCATGGTGCCTTTGCATGATGTCCGAGAATGATCACGACCATGATCTCGAGGACGATCTTGAGGGCGCCCGCTATGTCGAGCTGCAGGTCACCAGCCATTTCTCCTTCCTGCGCGGCGCCTCCAGCCCTGAAGAGCTGTTCTCGGCCGCCGCGCTGCTGGGCCTGCCAGCCCTTGGCATCACCGATCGCAACAGTCTGGCTGGTGCCGTGCGAGCCTGGGACGCGCAGAAGGTCATAGGCTGCCGGGCGATCATCGGCTGCCGGCTGGACCTTGTCTGCGGCGCCTCTCTGCTCGTCTATCCCACGGACCGCGAGGCCTATTCGCGGCTCTGCCGGCTTTTGAGCATCGGCAAGGCCCGTGGCGGCAAGGGCAGCTGCCATCTCGACTGGTCGGACGTGGCGGACTGGGGGGAAGGAATGATCGGCATATTGGTGCCCGACCGCGCCGATGCGGCGTGCGAGGAGGCGCTCGACCGGCTTGCTGCCATCTTCGGCTCCCGCGCCTATCTCGCCCTTTCGATCCGGCGCCGGCCCCGCGATGCGATCCGGCTGCGCGATCTTGCCCGCCTCGCCGCGCGCGCCGGGGTGCAGACCGTCGCCACCGGCGACATTCTCTACCATGCGCCCGAGCGACGGCTGCTGCAGGATGTGGTGAGCTGCATTCGCGAAAAATGCACGGTCGACACGCTGGGCCAGCGCCGCGAGCGTTTTGCCGACCGGCATCTCAAGTCCGTCGCGGAAATGGAGCGGCTCTTCACCCGCTATCTTGGCGACCTGACGCCGCTCCGCCGCAGCGTCGAGATCGCGCGGGCCTGCCGCTTTGACCTTGGTCAGCTCACTTATACCTATCCCGACGAGATCGGGGAAAGCGGCCTTACCCCGCAGCAGGAACTCGAGCGCCTGACCTGGACAAAGGCGCCGAGCCGCTATCCTCATGGGGTTCCCGACAATGTCCGCGAACAGCTCGCCCATGAGCTTCGGCTGATCGGCGATCTTGCCTATGCGCCCTATTTCCTCACCGTCCATTCGATCGTCCAGTTTGCCCGATCGAGGGATATTCTCTGCCAGGGGCGCGGCAGCGCCGCCAATTCGGCGGTCTGCTTCGTGCTCGGCATCACCTCGATCGACCCGGTCAAATCCGAACTGCTCTTCGAGCGCTTCGTGTCGGCCGAGCGGCGCGAGCCTCCTGATATCGACGTCGATTTCGAGCATGAGCGGCGTGAGGAAGTGATCCAGTGGATCTATGAAACCTATGGCCGCGAACGTTCGGCGCTGACCGCCGTCATCTCCCGCTTTCGCGCGCGCGGCGCCGTGCGCGAGGTGGGCAAGGCGCTGGGGCTTAGCGAAGACATGCTGTCGGGTCTTTCAAGTCAGGTGTGGGGCTGGGCGCGCGATGGTGTCGAGGCGAAGCATGCACAGGAGCTCAATCTCGACACGAGCGACAAGCGCCTGGCGCTGACGCTCGAGCTCGCCCGCACCCTCATCAATACGCCGCGGCACATGTCCCAGCATCCCGGCGGCTTCGTGCTGACCCTGGGACGGCTCGACGAACTGGTGCCGATCGAGCCCGCTGCCATGGCCGATCGCCAGATCATCGAATGGGACAAGGATGATATCGATGCGCTCGGCTTCATGAAGGTCGATGTGCTGGGCCTTGGCATGCTGGGCTGCATGCGCCGCGCCTTCGCTCTCCTGGAGGATGACAAGGGCATCGCAATGGACCTGGCCTCCATTCCCCATGATGATCCGGAAACCTTTGCGATGATCCGCAAGGCCGATACGCTGGGCGTCTTCCAGATCGAGAGCCGGGCGCAGATGGCGATGCTGCCCCGGATCAAGCCGACCAAATTCTATGACCTGGTGGTCGAGGTGGCGATCGTACGCCCGGGCCCGATCCAGGGCGACATGGTCCATCCATACCTGCGCCGCCGCGAGGGCAAGGAAGCGATCAGCTATCCGACGCAGGAACTGCGCCGAGTGCTCGAAAAGACCCTGGGCGTCCCCCTCTTCCAGGAACAGGCGATGCGCGTCGCGATCGAATGCGCGGGTTTCACGCCGTCGGAGGCCGATCTGCTGCGCCGGGCGATGGCGACCTTCAAGCTGACCGGCGGGGTGTCCCATTTCCGCGACAAGCTCATCAACGGTATGATCGCGCGCGGCTATGAACGCGACTTTGCCGAACAGACCTTCAAGCAGATCGAGGGCTTTGGCTCCTACGGTTTTCCCGAAAGCCACGCCGCCTCCTTCGCGCTCATCGCCTATGCCTCTTCCTGGATGAAATGCCATCATCCCGACGTCTTCTGCGCAGCGCTCCTCAATGCCCAGCCCATGGGCTTTTATGCGCCCGCCCAGATCGTCCGCGACGCGCGCCAGCATGGGGTCGAGGTCCGGCCGATCGACGTCAATCACAGCCGCTGGGACTGCACACTCGAGCCGACCCAGGGCCGCTATCATGCGGTGCGGATCGGACTGCGCTATGCGCGCGAGCTCAAAAATGCCGATGGCGCCGCCATCGTCCTGGCGCGCGGCAATGAACCCTATGCCAGCGTCGAGGAAATTCAGCGCCGCGCCGGCGTCAGCGGCCGCGTGCTCGACCGGATCGGCCAGGCCGGTGGCTTTGGTTCGCTGGCGCTTTCGCGCCGCGCCGGCCTCTGGGAGGTGAAGGGCCTTGGCGACGAGGCCTTGCCGCTCTTTGCCGCAGCGGACGCGCGGGCAGGCAAGCTTCGCCCCGAGGCGATCGAACCGGACGTCATTCTCCCGCAGATGGGCGAAGGCGAAGAGGTGGTGGAGGATTATCGCGCGATCGGACTCTCGCTGCGCGCCCATCCGCTCGCCTTCCTGCGCGACGAATTGGCGCGCCGGAAGATGGTGACCTGCGCCGCACTCAAGGATATTCGCGACGGGCGATGGGTCAATCTCGCCGGTCTCGTTCTCCTGCGGCAGAAGCCGGGTTCCGCCAAGGGCACCATGTTCATCACGCTCGAGGATGAGACCGATGTCGCCAATCTCGTCGTCTGGCCCAATCTTTTCGAGAAGCATCGGCGCGTGGTGCTCGGCGCCTCGATGATGGGCGTGCGCGGCCAGGTCCAGAAGGAGGGCGAGGTCATCCATCTCATCGCCCAGCGGCTCGACGACCTCTCCCCTCTCCTCGCCAGCGTCGGCCAACGGGCGGACGTCGCCAGCATCTATCAGGTCAGCCGCGCTGATATCGTCAAAAGCGCCATGGCACCCGATCCGCGCGACGCGGCCAACCGGCCACTTGGGCGCGGGCCCCGCGATCTTTACGACCCCGATCTGCGCCTGGGCTCGGGCATCATTCCGGGCCAGCCGACAGAGGGCATCAAGGTCAAGACGCGCGATTTTCGGTGAAAGGCCGGCAAGCCGCCGATGCGGCTCAGGCCGGCTCGATCTGCTCGACATCGAGCATTTCGAAATCGGATCTCGTTCCCACGACCCGGACCTTCTCGCCAAGAAGATGCCGGCAGGATCTGGGGCAATCGAGCCGCCATTCCCCGCCATCGGCGACACGCAGCACGGGATAGGGATCGCCGCCAAGCAGTATGCCGATCAGTTCGTGCCGCGTACCGCGTGGCATGTCATTTGCGCCTTGCGGGCTTGCGCGGAGATTGAGCCGGGGACGGATTCTGGTCCTGCGGATTCTCGAACACCCAGTTGAGATAGGCAGCGATGCGGATACCACCGCGCTTGAGCCGATCATCCAGCTCGAGCCGGTGCTGATAGGCATAGTCCCAGGACAGGCTGGTATCGGTGGGATAGATGGTCTTGCGCAGCGCGATGCTCTCGCGGATCCACGTACCGGGATCGCGATCATTCCAGGCAATGATCTGTTGCGGCGTGATCGCGCGCGACAGCCAGTCGGCGAGTTCCGAATAGGACAGCGATCGCTGCTCGATCATTGCGCTGTCCCAGACCGAATGGAGATTGGTCGAGCGGCCGAACCAGCTCACCTTCATGTCATTGCCACCCCGGTCGTTGCCGCCGCCGGCATGAAGCGGCTGATGCAGGTCGCCGATGATATGGACGATAAAGCGCAGGGCAAGGCGCTTGTCGTCGATCGAGGCTTTAGGATCACGCAGCGTCGCCGTGAAGCGGGCAAGCGCGCTCATCGCGTCGCCTTCGGGCGGCGCGTCTGCGCTCGTATAGGCGTCGCCCTCGCGCACGGTCACATAATGCCATGGGCTGGCCTGTTTCTGCCAGAAATCGGCAGGGTCGGATTTCATGTCGTCGGGCCAGGTTGCCGCCTGTGCCAGATCCTCCTCGCCCAGGAGAAGCTGGACATTGGCGCGGGCCACGCCGCTCAGGTTGCGATCGGCGATCGCGCCGGTCACCCGATGGCCGATGGGCCCCCATGCAAAGGCCGGCGAGGTGATCGAGAGAAGGATTAGAGGTAGAATGAGTTTGCGCATGGACGCACCATTAGCGCGTCTCCACGCATGATCCAGCAATTCAATTATATCGTTGGCGCTTAAGGCTACGCTCTCTCGAGTGAGAAAATCGGATAGGCGACTCCTGGGACTTTCCCGACCGTCCGGTCCTGAGGGCCGGATCGTTGATTCCGGACATACGGAGATCGCAAACGAGCCTTCCACGGTGCCAACCATACGGGCACTTCAACTGCCGCTTTTTGACCATCCAAAACTGGCCGCGCTGAGCATGAGTGCAAAAATGGTCACCAAATTGAACGGAGATGCGAACTATTATAAACGCGTCGACCACACTTTCGCACTTGGCTATAAAATAACGCATGTAATTCATATCTATATATAAAAATCGATAATATTAGAGGTTGCAATTTCATTTTTAGTAAAAATTTCATTTCACTTATGTAGCGAAATTGATTTTAGGATTGACATTTTTCAATTATACCGTATTTTTGTTGATGCTTAACGTCGCCTGCGACGGAGCTTTCCCCCATTTGGGTGCCGCTTCCTTTCTTGCGCTATCAGCTTCGCCTGCAATTTCGCGGGTGGATTCTCTGTTTTCGTGAAAGGAAACACTCATGCCTATCGGCACCGTAAAATTCTTCAATGCTGACAAGGGCTATGGCTTCCTAGCGCCCGAAGATGGCGGACCGGACAGCTTCGTCCATATTTCTGCTGTCGAGCGCGCGGGAATGATAACGCTGCATAAGGATCAGCGCCTGAGTTACGAAGTAGAAGCAGATCGGAGGGGCAAACAGTCTGCTGTGAACCTTGAGACTGCTTAAGATAGTCGTCGAGGCAAAGCGCCCCCTATAATGCATTAGCGGCGCGGCATCCCGTCGCGCCGGTTTGCCTGATCATTGGATGGCAAGACCGTACCGCGCAAGCGCTCGAAATGTGACCACTTGGCCCCGCCCAAGCTGTGGCGGGTTATGCTCCGGCTGTTCTTGTGCGCCTTATGCGCCGACACAAGGTGCCGTTTAGCGAGACTTTTTCATTACATCACACGCCAAGATGCGTGTTTCAGGAATATCATGAATCTCAGTATCCGTTCGAATATGGCTCATGCCAAATTATCGCCCGCGACTGGCAAAACGCCGCGTTCATTTTACCAAAACGTCCCTTTGGGCACTCTGCCCGTGCGCGAATTGCGCAGGGCTGTCGCTGAAATGATCGATTGACGTCCGTCGCAACGACATCCAACTCGCAGGAGATCGACATGCCCGCCACGATCGACTTCTACCTGGCCCGCGTCGCACAATGTGACAAAGAGGCGCAGGAAACCAATCTGGCGAATGTGAAAGAGCGCTGCCTGCGGTCAAAAGCTGCATGGCAGATCATGTCTGATCGCGCTTTGCTGGTCCAGATCGACCGCAAAAGACAAGCGCTGGACAAGATGCGAAAAAAGGATGATCATCTTGATTGAGCGGGCTGGAAGACGGTTCGACGGTCCATATCTATCTTCGGATCAGATCGAGCGCCAAGGGCATATTCTTGAACTTGCCATAGCCCGATTGGGCTCTCAGGGCGCCATCGCATTTCTGAACGGCGAAGAGCCCGGCCTCGGCGGCCGACCACTAGATATCGCGGTAAAAAGCTCTTCGGGGCTTGAGGCGGTAAAGCGAATTCTCGAAGAACTCGGATAGATATTGTCAGATTTATCATTGATGTTTTTGCGCTTAAGCATCCGCGCATCGTTGCCCGATGGCCAAGGGCTGGGTCACGAACAGCGCAAGGTCGCGCTGATGAATATGCTGAACCCCGACCATAAGCCAACAAGCTTGGGATGCAGTCCAGCACCGTCATCTCCACTGTCAAGGCGATGGGTATGAAGGCAGTTCCATTGGGCCGGCGGCAAAACAGGCATGGATGGGCAGGGGAAGGCAGCCCGCCAGGCCATCCATGGTCATGAGCGGGCGCTGCATTTGCTGTCAGCGCCAGGTGAGCGAGCGCATTTCTTGGTTGCCAACCAATTATGCCGAATTCTCGAACAGAGTGGAGGAGCGGCATATTGGATGGCTGGGACGATCTGAAGATCGATGAATTATGAAAATCTATAAAACTTGTTATGATGTTAAATAGATATCAAAGTGAATATAGTATAATATAACTTTTTCAAAATAATTAATGGTGATATACATATTTGATCTCAAATATCATGCATTATATTTTATGAAATATCGTTGCTATGTCGATCCAATAATTTTTAAGGTTTTTCGTGTGATTTATAAATTGAATCATGGACTTTGATAATATTGTTTGATAAACACAATCATTGCGCGAAATTTGCTGCAAGCATTCGCCGTGACAGAGAGACCAACGTGCTCCCGCTTGCCAGCTGAGGGAGCCCATCCGTGGAAGATCTAAATTATTTGCTCAAGCGCGAGCAGGAAGAGTTGCTGCGTGCCCAAAGCGCGCATTGCCGCGCTGCCTCCCATGCGCATCAGCGTTTGGCCAATCGTTATGCGCAGCGCATTCGAGAACATGTGCACCTCTATCGATCGGAGCGTCCCGATGGTTCAGCCCCTTTCGCTTTAAACGACCAGCGGGATTGTCGGATATGAGCAGGGCCATAAACATCATGGAATCAGCCGACGCCGTGCGGCTGGTCTGTCAAAAAAACGGCTTCAGGATTTCGGTTCTCGAGGCGCTTGACTCCGGTGGCGTGCGGATCGTTCTGCTTGACCCACGAGATGCCGATGCACTTCGCGCTTTGATGAAGGGTAAGCTGATCGAAGGATCTGTCACACGCTCCCGATCGCATGTGGCTCGCCACCATCCGCCGTCAGCACGATGAATATCGACATGGGTCGGTTCGACTATCTTAACCGCCGGAGATTGACCGAGTTGAAGCATGCTGAGCTTGCGGAGAATCCTGCGATCAGAGCAAGGCACGAGGATTTGGCTCGTGCCTATGCGAAGATCATTTCCGTGTTGCAACGCGAAGAAGCTTCATCGCCTCTACAGCAGTGGCAATTCTGAACTAATCGGGCCAAGTGCCATCACGACAAATCAAATGGGATTCTCCGGTTTACTGACCTGAGAACGACGATGCCTGCCAAGCCCGGTCGCGCGCTGTAGCGAATGGAAGCCTGGCAGGCTCAGTCTCATGCTTGCAAAGCTGGTACGGACTGTCAGGCCCCGGCCTTGGCTGCGAACCAAATATTGTGCCAGCGTTCGGCGCTGCCGCTAAAGGCTGGCAACAAGATCTCATCCAGACAGAATCCGGCCTGCTCGAGCCTTTCGGCAAATGCGTCATCGCTGTAGGCTGACCATATCGACAGTAGGCCGCCCGGTTTCAGTGCTGCATACGCCATTTCCAAGCCGTCGGTCGAATAAAGCCTGTCGTTGCTTTTTCTGATGAAACCGTCTGGACCATTATCGACGTCGAGCAGAATGGCATCGAAGCGATCCTTCTCATGGGTAATGACATCAAACACGTCGGCCAATTGAATTCTGACTCGCGGATCTGTCAGATTGGTACCGAACAAGTGCATCAAAGGTCCGTTCGCCCAGCTTATGATTTTGGGCACGAGCTCGGCAACCGTGATGATCGCGCTTTGTGACCAAGCGTCGAGCGCAGCCCCAAGGGTGAAGCCCATGCCGAGGCCGCCAATCAAAATATTGCCATCGCGCTGAACAAGACGCTCTTGGGTCAGCCTTGCGAGAGCCTTCTCGGATTCATGATCTCGACTGCCCATCAACTCATCATCGCCAAACTGGATCGAGAACTCTGTCCCACACTGGAGGAGGTGAAGCTGGCCACCGCCCGGAATATCGGCAATATCGACCGTAATTATCGGGAGGCTTTTGTCCGATCCTGCCCCGTTTTCCTGTACTCCTTTCCTTTCTGGGGATGCGTCTTTGCCATTCCAGGCGTCATTGCAGGCAGGGGGCGACGACCGCGCAATGCGCGTTCCGCTATAGTTCATGGAATTCCTGTCGCGTTCTGGATCAAGCGCGCCGTAAACCGAAGTGGCGTCGATTACGCGGTGACACCGAACCATGCCTGCCTTTTGAAGGCATGGCAAGGAAGGCTATATCGCACTGTGTAGCCTTGGAGGCTGCGATTTGGCGGGAAATACGGCAATGCCCCTCGACCAACAATATAGGAGCGCCACGATTAATCGCTAAAATATCAAATGAATTTGGGAACTTAATCCATATCAATCCGCTTACAGTCTATCGGTGACATGTGTGGCGCGTCACCGGCTGAGAGACCTCGTGCTCCCGCTTCTAGGGAGGACATATGCTGTCAGGATTGTGCGTGCTGGTCGTCGAGGACGACCCGCTGATTGCGATGGTGATTTGTGATAATGTGGAGAGTGTAGGCGGCACAGTCGCCGGTCCGTTTTCAACGGTCGGTGAGGCTCTAACTTTCCTGACTCAGGCGAAGATTGACGCTGCCATCGTAGACGCAAATCTCCGGGATCGCGACGTCACGCCTCTCGCACTTTTCCTGATGGAAACCGCAATACCCTTCGTAGTGTACAGCGCTGCGGGCCTACCTCCAGAGCTGCACGCGCGGCATCCCGACTTGCCGCTGGTCATGAAGCCAGGAAAACCGTTGGAAAGGCTTTTTGCGCTCCTTCGGAACGGCGCTACTGACGCATTATGACGGTGATCCCTTCCATCATCATTCAAGTCAAAATCCGGGCACCGAACTAGGCCGCGTTGACAAAGTGTGGCAACCATCTGCGAATGGCGGCGAGGTTCAGGAAGCTTGCGAAGGATAGGGCTGTTTTGTCGTAACGGGTTGCGATCCGGCGGAACTGCTTGAGTTGGCCGAACATGCGCTCGA
>NZ_JBSXOQ010000049.1:0-4997 GCF_056859495.1 Sphingobium sp. L-44
GCTGCGTCCGGGATCGCTGATCTTCCCCAAACAGTGCGGCTCAATCTTCGCCCATTGGGCGTCGGTCAGTACAAAGCGATCCATCCGCAGTGTGAATCACATCTGCTGGTAAATGGGAATCCTAAATCCCCACAGGCCTTAGGTTGCATGAACCTCTGACAACGGCATAAGTTTTTGTTTCAGCGGAAATTAAATTTGAGGTGAAGCGATGAACGCAGGCGACGGGCAGGATGCGGCCGGACTGATCCGGGCGCTCGACCTGGCTCCGCATCCCGAAGGCGGCTGGTATCGCGAAACCTGGCGGGCACAGGCGGCTGCGGGCCAGAGAGCGGCCGGCACGGCGGTCCTGTTCCTGCTGGAGGCGCATCAGCGATCGCACTGGCATCGGGTCGATGCCGACGAGATGTGGTTCTGGCATGCGGGGGCACCGATCATCCTGGGCATTGCTCCGCCGCAGGGGCCGGCGGTCGATCATCACCTCGGCCCGGATATCGCCGCGGGACAGATGCCGCAGCGCCTGGTCCCGGCGCATCATTGGCAGGCGGCGCGGCCGGTCGGCGGATGGGCGCTCGTCAGTTGCACGGTCACGCCGGGTTTCGACTTTGCCGGCTTCACGCTGGCACCGCCCGATTGGATGCCCTCGTGAAGCGCACGGATTTCCGCCGATTTTCAGACTTATCCAAAGTTATCCACAGATTTGTGGCGTGGCCTGTCTTCAAACTGTCGGAATCCGCTTTGTCCGACTCGCTGATCGTGACAGCATCCTCCTATCGGGACAGTCGGTAAGGAGCGATCCAAAGCCGGAAAATCCAAGAGAAATCAAGGATTTTTTGCCCTGATGATCCGTTGGGAGCTGCCATGCGCGAGGATGGCAGGGACGATCGGATCCAAGCCTTTCAGAATGATGCCGGGTACGCGCGAAAGTGAACGTCGGGCTTCGGATGAAAGGTCAGCAAGGGTGAACAGACCTTCGGGCTCGTTCTCCCGCGCGAGGATGCGGAAACGCATCACATCGCCGGACCGGAAGGCGCAACCCGCGAGGGCATGTGGCCGAAAGGAACCGACGTTAGTGGGGGCCGGCAGCGATGTCGGCCCCCATTTTGTTTCCGGGATGCCGAGTGCCATCGAGTGCGCATGAGCGCACTGTTCAAGAGTCCGTTGGTGCCGGCTGAGGGGATCGAACCCCCGACCTTCGGTTTACAAAACCGAAAAGCCTTGTTCTCGGTGAAACCGAGCGAAACTGCCTAGAACTAGAAAAGCATATAAAATACAACGATCTATTACACGCACTTTGTTTCACGTCGAACCAAGCGGTTTTGCGCTGTTTCGACAAAAGTTTCCCCCAAGTTTCCCCCGGATTTGTGTTGCTCTGGATTCTGACCTTCGGTATCGGGGGAAACATTCGGAGGGAAGTATGGCAGCGAAAAAGGCATTCACCGACCGTTGGGTCGAGGCAGTCAAGGCGACCGATAAGCGGCAGGAAATTTCAGACCCTGGCTGTCGCGGCCTTTATCTGATCGTGCAGCCTGCGCCTGGCGGGAAAAAGTCGTGGGCTTGGCGCGGGAAGGCGAAAGGGGCTTCGGCGGTCCAGAAGAAGACGCTGGGATCGTATCCCGCGCACAGCTTGGCAGAAGCGCGTGATTGGGCCGACAAGCTGACTGCTGCGCGCGAAGCTGGGATCGATCTCGACGCGGTTCGACGGGAAGAGGAGGCAAAGGCGGCGGCGGCGGCCGCTGCGGCTTCTGATCGCGCCAGCCGGACGCTCGATTGGTTTTGGACGATATACGAGCCGCGCTTTATCGACGTGCTGGACGACGCAGCCAATTCGCGGGGAATGTGGCGGAACGACATACAGCCTGCGCTGGGCGGCCTCGTAATGGCCGACATCAGGCACGAAGATGTCGAACGCATGGTCGAAAAAGTGCGCCAGCGCGCGCCGGTCAGGGCCAATCGCGTTCTTTCGATGACGAAGACGATCTTCAAACGCGCATTGAGCTATTACCGCAGCCAAACGCTGATGACGACCAATCCGGCCGAATATGTCATGGCGCCGACCAAAGAAGTCTCGCGCGATCGGGTGCTTCGCCGCGACGAATTTGGAATCGTCCTACGCGTCATAGACGAAATGATCGACAGCCAGGAATTCTACGGACCCTATGCGAGGAGTTTACGCCTGATCGTTGCCACAGGCGTTCGTCGAGATGAAGCAGCAGAAGCGCCTTGGCATGAATTCGATCTTGATGGGGGAAGCTGGCTCATCCCTGGCGAGCGAACGAAAAATGGCCTGCCGCTCTTACTCGATTTGACGCCGAACATGCTGGAATATTTGAGCGGATTGAAAGCACCTAACCGCAGCGAATATGTCTTCAATTCGGTGTCGAAGCCGACAGTGCCGATGTCGGGATTTAGCAAGGCGAAAGACGTAGTTTTCGGACGCACGGTCGAAATTGCAACGGCGGAGGGGGTTCGGCTGGAGAATTGGACGGCGCATGATTTGCGGCGCACCGTTGCCACCATGATGAACGACCTGGCGGACGAGGACGGTAACCCGCTGATCCAACCGGCCATCGTGGAAGCGACGCTGAACCACATCAGTGGCGTCAAATCAGACGTGGCAGGCGTCTATAACCGGGCGGCCTACAGGGCACAGAAGAAGCGCGCGCTACTGGTCTGGGAAGCCGAACTGGACGCGATCCGACAGGAAAGCGTCCAGCGAGCCGAAGCAATCAAGCAGGCGGCCTAGAGGTCTGCCAGGCGGTGATATCGCTGGCGAGATAGCCAATCCTGTTTTTGGTCAACTGTCGGGGTGGGGGGAATTCTCCCGCCCGTCGCATGCGGAAAATAGTAGTGCGCGACAAGCCGGTCAGACGGATGGCTTCGGCCTGGGACAGGTAGTAGTCAGACATGGTGTTAGATGGTTTCAAACTGTTGAAGCCTGATCATAGCCGGGGCACCGCGTTTCGCCGATAAATCAATTAAATCGACAGATTTTCGGATTGGCGCTACCGTCGTCGCGCCCCGTCATTCCGGGCGTTCGACCGGCCGTATCTGGCCAGCAGTCACCCGCACCGTCGTCGTCGGAAATTCCACCTCCAGCGATCCGTCACCATAGACGGAGACGATCGCTCCGACAGTTCCGGCCGGGACGGTTCGCCTGACGGTCCCGGTCGGGGTGCCCCAATCTTCGGTGATCGGTTCGACAAGGGTGACGACATCGAGGTCGGTCAGAGCCGTCATCACCCGATCGTCGGGCCAGGCCGTCACGTCCACCGTTTCAACCAGGCCACGATCGGCAGCGTCCGCAAGGGCTATCAGGCGGGCCAGACGGTCGGTCACTCCGGCTGTCCTCCCCACCGCAGGCGGAAGAGAATTTCATCTTCGGCCCGACCGAACTGGAAGACGAGCGGATACATCTCGAAATCGGGGCTGATCAATCGGCACCAGATGCCCGCCTGACGACACCATATGCGCATGTCGTCGGGAACACCAAAAGTCTCGTCACTCCGGACGATGAACGGCTTTGAAATCATCCGCTCGAATTCAGCCTTTTGCTCAACCGTGGGCGACAGTATTCCTTTCATGGCTTCGCTAAGGCGGATCGTGGACAGCCCGAACCCGAAAATCGCCAGTATGGCGGGGGATGGTTGGACGGATTTGCCGGTCATCCCTTCACCTCCAGTTTCGGGGTCAGCACGGCCTGGCCGATCGACGACAGGATGCTTTCCAGATCATGGTGCATCGCCTGCTGGTCGGGACCGTCCGGGTCGAGCATTGACAGCAGCCGGTCCAGCTTGGTTTCGACGCGGTCGAGTTTGGTCTCGATGGTGATCAGACGGTGGGTGATGGTTCGGTCGATGGTCATGCCGCGCCCCCCTTGGTCAGCCAATCGAAGACAGTCGGCGCGACACCGGCCAGCAATATCATCGACCCGGCGCTGCCGAAGTGACGGCCCCAGCGGCGCAGCCATGTCCGATCCGGGTGGTCGATGTGGCTGTCGAGCAGGTGGAAGCCGACGATGAACGAGAGACCGGCGACGAACGTCACGGCCTGGTGGATGGCTTCGTGGGTCATGCCGCGCCCTCCCGGACCATATCCTGGTGGACCTGCACGAAGTGACCAAGGGCACGGCGATGCGGTGACGCTTGCAGAACCAGGCGGCCGTCGATGACCTGGACGGTCGAATAGATGGCGGCGTCGAGGTCAGGTCCGATGCGCTTCGAAGCGCGGGCGATGAAATCGCCGATGTTTTCGATGTCATAATCAAAGCAGAATTCCTCGGCGAATTCGGTGACGATCGACGGGAAATCGAGAAGGGTGGAAAGGTCGAATGTGATCACGGGTGTGGAACTCTCAATGCAGGGTGGTCGGGGTGGTGGCGGCACGGCGTTCGGCGGCGTGGCGGCGCTTATCGGCGGAATTTTCGCGGGGCGTGGCCCACCGCAAATTGTCCAGGCGATTGTCGGCGCGACGACCATTCCAGTGCGCGGCCTGTGCGCCTTCGAAGGGCGGAAGGCTGTCGTGCGCCATCAAGACGAGGCGATGGACATACATGTGACGGGCCTTGCCGTTGTCGTCGATCAGGACGATCTGCCGGTAGCCTTTGCCGCTGTCGTAGTCGGCCATGATCGCGCCGGAAGCGGTAGCGATGCGGCCCTGGTCGGAAACGCGGTAGCGGGTGAAGCCAGGGATCGATTTGAAGGTTTCGGTGGAAGTGGTCGGCCGGTTTGCCTGGCCGAATGCAGTAACGGTAATCATAATCAAAAGCACCAAAATGATTGATACTTTTATTTATCATTGAGAATTTCTGGTTATATTTGGACTTAATTTCGAAATGTGATATAAGGGGAAGGTCTTTAAGAGTCCGTTTGGAAAATCAGGGATGAGCGTTTCGGCGTAGTAGGTTTCCACCCATGGCGACGAGGATCATCGCCTGTGAGACGTCGATGCGCTTTTCGTAGTCGCGGACCAGACGGCGCCATCGGGTCATCCATCCGAAG
>NZ_JBSXOQ010000050.1:0-6525 GCF_056859495.1 Sphingobium sp. L-44
GTCAGGTCACTGGGATAACGCTTCGTCTTCTTCGCAATCTGGGCCATCCGCCCCCGGCTCTGCTGCGTCCACATCCAGAGCCTGAATCACGCAGATACGCCTATGACAACCCCTGCCGCCGATTTCCCAAACAGCCTCTTACTTTTTGGGCCGACATTGACCAACCCCATCCTGATGGCCCGAATACCAGCAATATACGAAAGTTGTTGAGGCTGGCGATGGAAATTTATTAACTTTTTTGCTGCATCGAACAATGGTAATTTATGAATTATTACACCCACATCAGAGCTTATATCGCAAAAAATAATCTCAAAATTTTATGAATTTCTGCGTGAACAACACCAACAGACAGATATAACCATCCAACAATTCATTAAGGAAAAATAATAGTGCCAATAAAATCTTTTATTGCCCAACAAGAGCGCCCATGCAGGTTCATCCTCCGCGATCGGCGCGGCGACATTATCGACTGCGCAACTGCAACAATTGATTTGCCCGGCAAACTGACGGTAATATCCGAGCGGGACGGCTCATCCTACACGAGTTTTTCGGCTTGGAGAGGCTCGCGCACCCCCTACGCCAACACCTACGACATGATCGCTACGGAAGACGGATTGTTGCTCCGCACGATCGTTAACGAGGGAGTGACACACTCAGAAAGTGAGGAAGCCGATCCAACCCCTGCTGAAACAGCAGCCAACAGTTTGGCCGACCGCTTCCGCTACCGCCTGTACCATGGCCACGCTCCCGTCGAATATCTCGACTATATGAAGCGGACACTCCAGCATGATCTCCAGCGCTACGACGACCTCGTAGGTAATTGGACAAAGGTAGCCAAACGAGCCCTGAGCGAAGCAGTCAAAGCACAAATCCGCTTTCAATACGGCCTCCGTTGGGCCGATAAGAATATGGAATGCCTTTACCGCGAGCATGGTTGTGCGGGGGCAGTTGACCGAGGTGAGGAAACCGCCATGGATCACGTTATTCCCGTTTCCGAACTGGCAGCCGCCGTGCTGGACGAAGGGAGAAGCTTTGACCATCGGTTCTCCACTCTCGTTCGCGCATGGCTATGCCCCGTCGCGCACATCACCAAGGAATCCCATGCTCGATTGACCAATGGTAGCCACCCTGATCACGGCCGCCCGTTCCATCGATATGCGCTCGCACAGGTGGTTGCGAATGATCATGACGGGCAAGATGTCGAGACGCTGACGCTTGATGAGCATTTCCATAATTTGCGCAAAATCGAATGGGTAGCGCCGATTATAGAGCGCCACATCGACCCATATGGATGGGAAGGCCTAAAGATCGCCAACTAGAGATCAAGTGGCAGGTCGGTTTCGAATGAGAAACGACATTTACCCCGCCCCTAATTTCAAATTAAGGATGTGGAATCAATGATGCCGCTTCTCACCTTTAAACTTCCCAGGTGCTATGACCGACCTGCTCACTGACCCGCGCGCTACATCCAGCTCCGATCCAATCCGCAGCCGCTCTATACAGCGGTTGTTCGATGATACCCGCAAGCGGCTAGTGGAGACGGGCACCCGCAACCGGCTCATCCATGTGAATCGGACGAATACACGCGGCAACGTTCTGAACATCGTCAATGAACGATCCGATGATATTTATTCGATTCTATCGACTGGCAAAGCAATGCGTTTCCGTGCCAACGGGCACGACCAACGCGATGCGGATGAGATCGTTCTAGCAGACGAAATTGACGGCGATGTTGGCGAAGGCCGGCACAAAGACAATCTGTTGGAAACGCGGCTGGGGCCAGACGCTCTTGCCAAGCGCCTCCTGAAAATTGCTCGAGAAGCGAAAACCGCTGAAGAAGAACAGGGCATCAACATCCTCTATCTAGCCCTGGGCTTTGCGACCTGGTTCGAGGATAAGGAGTCGGGCGTAGCGCGCGAAGCACCATTGGTATTATTGCCCGTTGAGCTCGTGCGCGATCCGCGCCGTTCGACATATGATCTGCGGGTTCGCCCCGACGACATGATGACCAACCTGCCTCTGCAGCAGCGCTGGCAAGAGGATTTCGGCATTCGGCTACCTGAAATCGACAATGAGTTGGGTGACTGGCACCCCAGTGACTATCATGCCCAAGTTGAGGCGATCGTTGCCGAGCGACCGGGCTGGAAAGTGAATCGAGATGCCATCCAACTCGGCTTTTTCTCATTCTCAAAGTTGCTGATGTATCGAGATTTGGCGCTCAATGCATGGCCGGAGAACGCTCTAGAAACGCACGAGTTGACGCAAGGCTTGCTTCACGAAGGATTTGCGCATGAGCCGCCGTTGTTCGGCCCAGACGATCGGCTCGATGCCATCCTGCCGCCCGACAAACTGTTCCATGTTGTCGATGCTGATGCGAGCCAGGCAAAGGTCATCGAGGAAGTCCGGGCAGGACGTAATTTGGTCGTGCAAGGTCCTCCTGGGACCGGTAAGAGTCAGACCATCACCAACATCATCGCTGCAGCGGCTAAGGAGGGGAAGACCGTCCTGTTTGTTGCCGAGAAAATGGCGGCCCTATCGGTGGTGCATGATCGGCTAGTGAAAGTCGGCCTGCGAGATCTGATCCTTGAGCTCCACTCCAAAACAGCAAACAAAAAAGCTGTGCTCGGCGAACTGGCTCGGACCCTAAGCGCCGGACAAGCAACACCAGCTATGCCACCAAAACCGGAGGCCCTTCGCACCGTCCGTGACAGGCTAAATGCTCTCGCCGATGCTTTACACGCTCCAATCGGAGAAAGTGGAGAATCGCCCTTCACTGTTCTCGGTCGTCAGGCTCGCTATCTAGGCATGGGAGCCCCCATGCCCACACTCGCAGCGCCGACTGTGGCTGCCATGTCTCGCGATGAGGAAGCGACGGCATGCGACCTTATAGCCCGCTACGGCACTTTACTCGCCACTGCTGGTCCCCAAAACGCCCATCCATTCTTTGGGGTTGGCACAATTGACCTCCAACCGGTAGCTGTTGCGCGCCTGGGACAAGACTTAGTTGCAGCAAGCGATAGGTCGAACAGGTTAAGGGCTGCACTCGACGCACCGATGTCAGCCGCCGGATTAGACGATGCGCGCGCGATCAGCATCGCCCCCTCCTTACGCGACCTTTTAGAGCGACTAGATGGCTTCAACGCTTCAGATGCAGCCTTAGCGCAACGGCTTCTCACAACACCCGAAACAGCCCGCTTGATCGACGGGCTAAACATAGCTGCAGCTTGGCGCACCGCGCAAGACAATGCCAGCGCTGACTTCATCGAAGCCGCATTCGGCACTGACCCCACGCATCTTCGCGGCCCTCTGGTTTCTGGCACGAGCTCGTTCTTCGCCCGCTGGGGCGGGGCTTATCGAAATGCGTCTCGTGCGCTCGCCGGTCTATTACGAGGCCCGATACCCAAGACGGCCGATGAGCGGCTGGCTCTCGTTGACCTTCTTGTAGACATCCAGTCCCTTCGCAAAAGGTGGGGCGATGATGAGTCGTGGCTGTCCACTACTCTTGGCGATGATTGGCGTGGGGAACGAACTGATTTTCCACGAGCGGCCAGGGTCGCTGAATGGTGCGCTCGAGCTGCTGGAGCGGCTATCACTCTTCAGCCAGATCGCCTTGTTGCGGTCGCTAGCGACCAGCCCGCGAGAGCGCGCTACACAGCTGACCTTGATGCCATATTTTCCGAATCTCGAGATCGGATCGCGACCACGATCGGCGCGCTCGACCTCGACGAACGACGCTTCGGCAAGCCCCATCCAGATGTGGATCTCATGGTCGTGTCGGGCGTGTTCGATAGCATGGCAGCAGCCATCGACCGGTATGCAGAATGGGCTGCACTATGTCAGGCACGAGCGGCGCTCGATGCATCCGGTTTAGCAGAGCTGGCGGACCGCATGGCTAGCGGATCGCTAGATGGCAGCGCGGCCTCGATTGAATTGAAGTTTGCCCGCGCGGAGCAGCTGTGGAATGCTGCTTTGGCGACCAATCCTGCGCTAAAAGAGGTCGCATCGCTTGACCGACATGCGTTGGTGGATGATTTCATCCAGCTCGAGCGCTCTCGCCTAAAGGAGAATGTCACCTCCATTCTCGCTGACCACCTCGCGCAACTGCCGCAGGGTGCGCAGGGAGAAATGAAAGTGATCCGAGGTGAGATCGGCAAGAAGCAGCAGCATATGGCGCTGCGCAAGCTGTTCCTTAGCGCACCTGTTGCGATCCAACGGATCAAGCCCGTGCTGCTTATGAGCCCTATTTCGGTTGCGCAGTTCCTTACACCTGGGCTGGTCAGCTTCGACCTCTTGGTCATTGACGAGGCCAGTCAGGTGCGCCCAGAGGATGCGCTCGGCGCCATTGCTCGTTCGCGGCAAATCGTTGTGGTCGGCGATAAGAAGCAGCTGCCGCCATCCTCCTTCTTCGACCGCCTCTTGGCTGACGGTGATGGCGAAGCCGACAGCTTGGACGAGGAAGAAGAAACCAGCGAGGATCTTCTCGGGAACGCAGCGTCACTGGGATCGTCGGAGAGCATACTAACGCTGTGCGAAGCGCGCGGCCTGCCGGGCCGCATGTTGCAGTGGCACTATCGCTCTCGTGATCCTTCCTTGATGCGCGTCTCCAACTCCGAGTTCTATGATGGAGGGTTGGTACTCCCTCCTTCTCCTTTAGAGAAGGACGCGGCCTACGGCTTGATCTTCACTCAGGTCGCGGGGGTTTACGACAGGGGTGGCCGGCGAGACAATCGGATCGAGGGCGACGCTCTGGTCGCACGCGTACGAGAACATGCACGGCGCACGCCAGATCTGTCCCTTGGAATCGTAACGTTCAGCCACGCGCAGAAAAATACAATCACAGAACTGCTTGAGTTGGCACGACGCGATGATAGCGAACTTGACTCGTTCCTTCGGGAAGGCCGCGCCGAAGATCTGTTCGTGAAAAACATTGAAAACGTCCAGGGTGACGAACGCGATGTGATCCTGATCACCGTCGGATACGGCCCGACGCAGGCCGGCGGTATCATGGTGGGCGCAAGTTTTGGCCCTGTGAATGGCGAAGGTGGTGAGCGACGGCTCAATGTGCTTTTCACCCGAGCTCGGCTGCGGTGCGAGGTTTTTGCATCTTTTGACCCGGGACAACTCGACGTCAGCCGCGCCAGCCAGCCTGGGCCTCGTATCCTCAAGCGCTTTCTGGAATATGCCAAGTCCGGTACGATTGAGCAGCCCACACTTACCGGCGAAGTGCCCGACACGCCTTTTGAAGAAGATGTCGCAGAGGTAATTCGCAGCCTCGGCTATCTTGCAGACCCACAGGTCGGCTCGGCTGGTTTTCGCATCGATATCGGTGTACGGCACCCTGAACGCCCTGGCAGCTATTTGCTTGCTGTCGAGTGTGATGGCGCAACCTATCACTCCGCGCTCTGGGCCCGCGAGCGGGACCGTCTACGCCAAGATGTTCTTGAGCATCTCGGTTGGCGTTTCCACCGAATCTGGAGCACAGACTGGTTCTACGATCGGCATCGGCAAGTCGAACGGCTCCGTGCAGCACTCGAGGCTGCTCGCCTCGTGAACCAGGATGAGTTGATAATTGCCGGAGCCAACGGTGGACGCCCTCAAGCTGAACAGACCAATCTGCCTGACCGGGGCGAACTGCCGGAGGTGGTTGCGCGCGTGATGCCCGCATATGTTCGGGCACAGCCTTGGGCTGCTACCGCTATCGAACCGCATGAAGCTCCAACGCCGTTCCTGGTTCCACTGGTGCAGGAGATTGTGGCGGTCGAAGGACCTGTTCATGTTGATGAGATCGCGCGCAGAATCGCTTCTGCCTTTGGCAAGAAAAGCAGCGGAAAACGAATTCTAGCAGCCACACATCAGGCACTTGTTTCTGCAAAGCGGAAGGACGCGGACCTTCACAATGACCATGAGAGCTTCTGGTTTACCGCAGAGCAAGCCGCCGAGCCTCCAGTGCGGGATCGGTCAGCCGAGAGTGGCGCCACCTTCAAGGCGGAAGCCCTTTCTCTGCTGGAGGTACGCGCAGCAATCCGACTAGCGCGGGAGGACAATCCGGGTGGAGAGAATCCTGATCTAATCCGGGCCGCTGCGCGATTAATGGGCTTCAGTCGGGTTGGCCCAGACCTCCAAGCGCGCATTGGTGAAGGATTGGATTGAACTCCGTCAATCCAATCTTCGTGATGAGGCTCGTCGATCGAACAGGACGCTGCGTGCGTTTGTGACGAGGGTGTGCCGTCTTGCATATTAAATTGGCCGTTCCCTCGACCGGTCTCTCTGAAAATTCTTGAAACCTTTCCGACGGCATAATCAACGTGTTACCACACAAATATCTCGCTGAGCAGATGGGGGTATGATGCACTGGCTCGACCGAAGAACACCGGAGTCGCGAAAATGTTAGCGTCCGCGCTCGTGGTGTAATTTCCGGTGTAGATTGAGGTGATCGCATGGGGTTGGGCATGCCCAACCCCATGCGATTTCGAACTCGGTGGCCACCGGGCTCATCGGTAAGGTGGAGTTACCACACTTCACACG
>NZ_JBSXOQ010000051.1:0-2905 GCF_056859495.1 Sphingobium sp. L-44
TGACCTGCCCCCCGAAAGGTCCCTCATTCTGATGTAGAGTCTGCCCACGAGAAGGAGCAGACGCATGAGGAAGAGCCGTTTCACCGAGGCGCAGATCATCGGGATGATCAAGGAACAGGAGGCAGGACTTCCAACGGTCGAGGTTTGCCGGAAGCACGGCCTGAGCACGGCGACCTTTTACAAGCTGAAGGCGAAGTATGGCGGCATGGAGGTTTCCGATGCCCATCGGTTGCGGCAGTTGGAGGACGAAAACGGCAAGCTGAAGCGGCTCCTAGCCGACAGCATGCTGGACAACGCGATCCTGAAAGACCTGCTGGGAAAAGGCTGACGACGCCGGGCCAGCGGCGCGACGTGGCGCTCGGCGTGATACGGGACTACCAGGTCTCACAGCGTCGGGCCTGTGTGCTGATTGGCGTCGATCCCAAGACGGTCAGGCGCGAACGCCCGCCGGACCACGGAGCGATCCGCGAAGCCATGCGGGAGATCGCAGGGCAGCGCCGTCGGTTCGGCTATCGCCGGATCGGCGTCATGCTGGAGCGCAAGGGCATGAGCATGAACCACAAGAAGCTCTACCGGCTATATCGGGAAGAAGGCTTGTCTGTACGCCGACGACGCGGCCGCAAGCGCGCCCGAGGCAGCCGGACGCCGGTGCCGGGAGCACTTCGTCCTGGTGACCGCTGGTCGATGGACTTTGTCGCCGATACGTTTGGCGCGTCGCGCAAGTTCAGGATTCTGGCGATCAACGATGATTGCTGCCGGGAGAACCTGTGCTTGGCCGCGGACACCAGCATCTCGGGGGCTCGGGTGGCGCGCGAACTGGATGCGCTGGTTCGCCTGCACGGGAAACCTGCTTGCATTGTCAGTGACAACGTCCTGGGTCACGAAGGAAAGCGAGATTTGGTCAACAGATCTCTATGCGCCGGCATTGAGCGGCGAGGCATGCATTCTGAGCCAGATGGCTTCCACCGTCAACGGGATCGCTCCCTGCCATAGCAAACACAGGATCCAGCGGCGCCGAAGCGGCCGTGGTCCTCACCGTCCTTAGAACGAGATACGCACCCAGGTGGAAGGCCCGAACATTATCTACAGGGTCGCTTTCGCGCCCTCACGGCACTTGCAGAGAGGGGTCCTTCCACCTGGCATCCGACCGTTCAAGGAACGGTCGGTACTCTGTCCCCGTCTTGATGACGGCATGGGCAACGCGCGCCATCTTGGCGGTGAGCGCCGTCATCGCCTTGCGGCGACGATCGGCATCATCCGCGTGCCCGGCAGTGTATCGTCCGAGCTTGTCGCGGAAACTGTTGTTGCGCTGACGTGCGGCGACCTGGGCAGCCATCCAAAAGGTCCGCCGCAATCGCGCATTACCGTATTTGGACAGCATCGTGCGGCCTCGGAATGTGCCGGACTGCCGGGTCGCAAGATCAAGACCGCAGAACTTCAGGAACTGACGGTGATGGCTGAAGCGGCGTAGATCGCCTGCCTCGGCGAGAATGGTCAACGCATTGATGGGCCCAATGCCGGGGATCATGCGCAGAAGCTGATAATCGCGGTTTTCGGCCAGCATGGCATGCGCCGTTCGCTCGATCTCGTCGCGCTGCCGGATCAGGTTGCGTGCTTGGGCGATCACCATGCGGAACATAGCGATCGAGACGGAATCCTCGTCGACAGGTAGCGCCACGGAGGCGCAGGCGGTCTCGTAGATATCGTTGATCAGCCGGGCTTTGGACACTTTGCGGCCGACCAAGTCCCATGCTTCGCGGGAGAAAGTCTCCTGGCCGAGCACAGTCATGCTGGCTGGAGTCGGGAATCGTTCGAGCAGAGCAAGGAACCAGTCGGATCGGCTGTTGCCAGCGAAGCGTTCAATCTCCGGGAAATAGAGCGGCAGGTAGTGGGTCAGGATGCGATGCCATGTCTGCGTCTTAGCCTTGGAGATCGCCTCGTGCGTTTTCGACATCTCCTGCAGGTCGTTGATCCCGGCGGCGAGCGGATCGACGTATCGCTGGGTGGCGCCAATCCGCAGCATGTGCAGGATCACTTGCGCATCCTTGGAATCGTTCTTGTCCCAGCCATTGTGCAGAGCCTCGCGCGTTCGAGCCAAGGCAACGGACGAGATCAAGCGCAACTCGAAGCCGGCGGACAGCAGGCGATGCGCCAGCGTGCGATGGTAGTTACCAGTAGCCTCGAAGCCGACGATGATCGGACGCCCGATGTCGCTAAGATCCGTGGCCAGGCGATCATAATCTGCCTTTGTCGCCATCACCGTCATGCGACGTCGGGGTCCGCCTTCTGGACGTTCGATCAGGACCTCCTGGCGGTGTTTGGACATATCGATGGCTACCAGCACGGCGTCGGTGGGATTAGAGCTACGCTTGGTCATGGTCGGTCTGTCTCCAAAGGGTTGAGTCGACAACTTCACTTTAGAGACCTGCGGGCCGATCATGACCGCCTTGATGAAGCCTGCGGGCGCTACGCGCCCTTGCCTTCATCAAGGCAGTGCGCCCCTTCGAGGGGCCGCTTCCCAATGTGCTATGGCACTGAATTTACGAGCCGGGCGATCCTGCAATGGGCCAGCCAGAACAAGGTCGAGTGGCATTACATCGATCCCGGAAAGCCCCAGCAGAACGGCTTCATCGAGAGCTTCAACGGCTCATTGCGCGATGAGCTGCTCAACGAGGAGCTGTTCGACAGCTTGGCTGACGCCCGCCGGAAGCTGGCCATCTGGCGCTACGACTACAACCATGTTCGGCCCCACTCTTCGTTGGGAAATCGAACGCCTGCACAAGCGCGTCGGACGTTCGTGCAGGACGATAGCATCACGCCCGACGCGCTTGTGCAGGCGAGCATGGCGGAATATTCAACCGCAAGACTCTCGTTATGATCGAGGGACCGCCGGGGGGCAGGTCAA
>NZ_JBSXOQ010000052.1:0-60001 GCF_056859495.1 Sphingobium sp. L-44
CGTGTGACGTGTGGTAACTCCACCTTACCGATGAGCCCGGTGGCCACCGAGTTCGAAATCGCATGGGGTTGGGCATGCCCAACCCCATGCGATCACCTCAATCTACACCGGAAATTACACCACGAGCGCGGACGCTAACCAGAATTGTTTGGACTGGACAGGCAGTGGTTCATTTCTCGCGACGTTGAATATTATGCGGAACATGCCGGTGAGCAGCTATTGCTCATGCAGCTTGCATGGCACGGCTTTCCTGATCCTCCAGAATGGCGATTGGCTTCACGAAGCGCCGGAAAAATCGATGTGCCATGGAGCGAATGGGGCTATTTCGCTAAGTTACCCCAAGCTTGGATTATCCCGTAGATCGATCCTTGGTTACGAAAGCTGCCTGTCTCACACCGACCAATTGCCGTCACCGATCGCTCATGGGATACGAGGTTGATACACAGGGCATTTATCAGATACCGCGCCTTTCTTTCGAGCAAGGCAATACCGCTACGCGGATTGGCGTGGGTAAATGAGATGAATTTCCAACTCATCCCATGGATGCTGCTGCCGCTGCTTACCTCGGCAGCCTGCTGGTCTTTTTCGATACCGGATGCCATCTCGACATGGGCTTTGCATTCAGCAGTATGCTTCACGACTATCGGTTTTGGGCTCGTAGTATGGACCTTCCTCAAGCCGGTTTTTGACCAAGAAAGCTGACAGTCCCCTAACCACCCCTGATCGCCGTCCATCGGCCCGACGCGAACGCGCCCATCCCGTTCATTTGGCCGGCGCCGAATTTGTTTATGCGGCCTGGGGCAAGCGCGCCGGCAACCTCTTTGCCATCGCCCCACGCGTTTCGAGGGGTACGGACAGCCAGCATTATCGCCCCGTCGTCCTTCGAATCGCGATCGCCTCCAGGGAGATGGCCCCAAATGCGTTCGGGCGGAGCCTGTTGCCAGACCCCGCCCGAACGCATGTTCTTCGATGTCGCGGCGCCACTTATTTCGGCGACAGCACCATCAGCATCTGGCGGCCTTCCATGCGCGGATAGGCTTCGACCTTGGCGATCTCGGAGACATTTTCCGCCACGCGCTGGAGCAGGTTCATGCCCAGCTGCTGGTGGCTGAGTTCGCGGCCGCGGAAGCGCAAGGTGATCTTCACCTTGTCGCCATCGCCGATGAAATCATGGACCTTCTTCATCTTCGTATCATAATCATGATCGTCGATGTTCGGACGCATCTTGATCTCTTTGAGTTCCTGCGTCTTCTGGGTCTTGCGGGCGATATTCGCCTTCTTCTGGGCTTCGTACTTGAACTTGCCGATGTCCAGGAACTTGCAGACTGGCGGATCGGCGTTGGGCGAAACTTCGACCAGGTCCAGGCCAACGTCGGCGGCCTGTTCGATCGCCTCCTGCGTAAACATCACGCCCAGATTTTCGCCTTCGTCATCGATCACGCGCACCTTGGGCACGGTGATGAATTCGTTATACCGGGGGCCGGACTTCGGCGGCGGCGCCAGTGGGCGGCGCATCATCGGGGGACGTATAGCAGCTTCTCCTGAGTCTATTAAAACCGAGTGGCTCTTAGCGGCTTTTCTGAAAAACCGAAAGGGGTGCGTGCCTCCGTCGTAACGGAATCACGCACCCTGTGGCATTGCTGCCTCAACCCATATCGGGTGCGCGACCTTCTTTTTCAAGGCGCGCAATCACTTCGCTCAGCGAAAGCATGGTCTGGCCATCCTTGCCCAGTTCGCGCAGCGCGACCGTGCCTTCTTCCGCCTCGCGGCGGCCGACGACCAGCAGGTTGGGCACCTTGCCCAGAGAATGTTCGCGCACCTTGTAGTTGATCTTCTCGTTGCGCACGTCGGCCTCGGCACGAATGCCGGCGGCGCGCAGCTTCTCGACCACGTCCAGCGCATAATTGTCCGCATCCGACACGATCGTCGCGACCACCGCCTGCACCGGCGCCAGCCACAGCGGGAACTTGCCGGCATAATGTTCGATCAGGATGCCGATGAACCGCTCATAGCTGCCGAAGATCGCGCGGTGCAGCATCACCGGCCGGTGACGCTCGCCATCCTCGGCAATGTAGCTGGCGTCCAGCCGCTCGGGCAGCACCCGGTCCGACTGGATGGTGCCCACCTGCCAGGTGCGGCCGATCGCGTCGGTCAGGTGCCATTCCAGCTTGGGCGCATAGAAGGCGCCTTCGCCGGGCAGTTCTTCCCAGCCATATTCGGGCGTGTTGAGGCCGGCGGCGGCGACTGCGTTGCGCAGTTCCTCTTCCGCCTTGTCCCACATCTCCTCGGTGCCGAAGCGCTTTTCCGGGCGCAGCGCCAGCTTGATCGAGTAGGTGAAGCCGAAATCCCGGTAGATCCGGTCGGCCAGCGCGCAGAAGGCGCGCACTTCCTCGACGATCTGGTCCTCGCGGCAGAAGATATGGGCGTCGTCCTGGGTGAACTGGCGCACGCGCATCAGGCCGTGCAGCGCGCCATGCGGCTCGTTGCGGTGGCAGCAGCCATTTTCATAGAAGCGCAAGGGCAGGTCGCGATAGCTCTTGATCCCCTGCTTGAAGATCAGGATGTGCGCCGGGCAGTTCATCGGCTTCAAGGCCATCCAGTCGACATCGTCCGACACCAGCGGGCCTTCGTCCGCCACATTCGGCACTTCGTCGGGGATGACGAACATATTTTCGCGATATTTGCCCCAATGGCCGGACTGCTCCCACTGGCGCGCGTCCATCACCTGCGGGGTCTTGACCTCGCGATAGCCGGCATCGTCGATCGCCCGGCGCATATAGGCTTCCAGCTCGCGCCAGATCAGATAGCCCTTGGGGTGCCAGAAGACAGAACCGTGCGCTTCCTGCTGGAGGTGGAACAGGTCCATCTCCGCGCCCAGCTTGCGATGGTCGCGCTTGCCGGCCTCTTCCAGCCGGGTCAGATGCTCATTGAGCTGCTTCTTGTTCAGCCAGCCGGTGCCATAGATGCGGCTCAGCATCGCATTCTTCTGGTCGCCGCGCCAGTAGGCGCCCGACACGCGGGTCAGCTTGAACGCGGCCGGGTCCAGCTTGCCGGTGGAGGCCAGATGCGGGCCACGGCACATGTCGTACCAGCCGTCGCCACTATGATAGACGGTCAGTTCCTCGCCCTGCGGCAGTTCGGCGGCCCATTGCGCCTTGAACGTCTCGCCGGCGGCTTCCCACTGGGCGATCAGCGTGTCGCGGGCGATGACTTCGCGGCGCAGCGGCTTGTTGGCGGCGATGATCTTGCGCATCTCCGCCTCGATCGCGGGCAGGTCTTCCTCGGTGAAGGGGCGATCCTTGGGCGCGAAGTCATAATAGAAACCATCGTCGGTCGCCGGGCCGAAGGTGATCTGCGTGCCGGGAAACAGCGCCTGCACCGCTTCGGCCAGCACATGGGCGAAATCGTGGCGCGCCAGTTCCAGCGCGTCTGCCTCGTCCTTCGCGGTCACCAGCGCCAGCTGCGAATCCTGTTCCAGCGGGCGCATGATGTCGCGCAGCTCGCCGTCGACCTTCGCGGCGATCGCCGCCTTGGCCAGGCCCGGCCCGATCGCCGCTGCAATATCCGCCGGAGTAGTGCCGGGCGCGACTTCACGCACGGAACCATCGGGCAGGGTGATCTTGAGCATGGCGGACACGGGGGGTCTTTCTGTGAAATGTTCAGGTCGCACGGCCCAAAAAGCCGCGCCTTCCCCATAAATGGGCGGTCTGCCCTGTCAATAGAAGGCATCTTGCCAAGAGTCACCCATGGGCGCATGTTTTATGTGCTGATATATCATTATCAGTGCAGGAGGGACTTATGGCTTTGAGCTTTGCAAAATCCCGTGGCGCACAGGATGACGCGCCGATGGGCGAGATGAACACGACGCCGCTGATCGACGTCATGCTCGTGCTGCTGATCATGTTCATCATCACCATCCCGATCCAGACCCACAGCGTGGGTATCAACCTGCCCCAGGCGCCGGTCGATACCAGCCTGCCCCAAGCCGATCCGATCAAGAACAAGGTGACGATCGACGCATCGGGCGTGGTCCGCTGGAACGGCAATGCGGTCGATGCCCTGACGCTGCGCCGCTATCTCGCTCAGACGCTCGCCATGCCGGTCGAACCGGAACTGCAATTCCAGCCCGACGCCGCCGCCCGCTATCTGGTGGTCGACCAGACCCTGGCCGACATCCGCCGTTCCGGCGTCACCAAGCTCGGCTTTGTCGGCAATGAGCGCTATGGCCAGTTCTGACAAGGATACGCGATAAAATGTAAAGGTAAGTTGACTAATCGCTTCCTGCTTATGTAAAGGACGCTTGACCCTTTCAGAGCAGGAGGCACGAGTCATGATGACAGGACGGTCAGCGTCGGACCGGCGCGCTATTTTCATTTGGGCGATCGCCTTTTCCTTGGCCATGGCCTGTTCGGGCGTGGTGGTCGCTCGCTTCGATCTTGGCTGGATCGGATCGTTGGCTGTCATGCTGCTGGGGACTGGGATGGTCGTCCCGTTCGTACTGGCGCTTGAGCGATCGGCGCGGAACAAGGGCGACCTGTCTCCGGCGATGCAGCGCTATAATCGGCGCATGATTCTGGGCAGCCTGATCTATACGCTGGGCATGTTCGCCGCGACATTCGGCTACAAGAGCTGGCATCCTACCGGTGTTCTGCTCTGGATTCTCGGTATATTGCCGTCGATCGGGGTGCTGCTGATGGTCTGGGCGATGGGGCGGCTGCTGACCGAAGAGACCGACGAATATCAGCGCCTGAAGCTGACCCAGTCGGCGCTCGTCGGCACCGGCGCTCTGCTGGTGATCGGCACGTTATGGGGATTTCTTGAACAGTTCCGCGCCGTGCCTCATGTGCCGGCCTGGGTGGTCATGCCGATCTTTGCCATCACGATCGGGGTGGCTCGCTGTATCAGCTGGCTGCGCGCATGAAGAACCGGCTCAAAATCTTGCGGGCGGAACGCGACTGGAATCAGAGCGATCTCGCCGCCCAGCTCGGCATTTCGCGCCAGAGCGTCAACGCGATCGAGACGGGCAAATATGACCCCTCGCTCCCGCTCGCCTTCCGCATCGCCGACCTGTTCGGTTTGAAGATCGAGGATATCTTCCTGCGCGACTAAGGCCGGAAGAAGGGGGGGGGCAGGGCGCGCGGGCACCATGCAAATGCCATGGCGCGAAGCGACCAGAAGTGGACCTGTTCCCCCTCCCGCAGGCGGGAGGGGGTTAGGGGGTGGGCCGGACGTCGCGATAGCCCACCCCGCTGCGACTAACGCGCTGCGCGCGCAAGTCTCGCTACCCCTCCCGTTTACGGGAGGGGAATGGCAGGAAACCACCCAAATCCGCCCTTCCTTCTTTCTCCTCCGCGCTCTTCGCGGCTCCGCGCGAACAATGATCACGCGGAGCCGCGAAGAGCGCGGAGAAAGGGATATGAAGGACTGGAAAACAGTCTGGCGTTTAGCCAGCCTTTTTCGTCATTCCCGCGCAGGCGGGAATCCATCTCTGGAGTGCGCGCCGAAACGCTGGATGGGGAGATGAATCCCCGTTTACCCGTTTTGCGCGGGGATGATGATGGCAGAAACAAGCGCCCCATTCGCCTTCGCTCTCCGCCTTGGCCGCGGCTCCGCGTGTTGCATGTTCCACGCGGGCAAAGGGAATGGCAGCGCCTCTGCGCCGCGATGGCCTTCTGCGGAAAGCCCTGTCCTACAGCGGCGTGTCCGGTGTAAAGTTCCGGTCGGCTCTTTCCATCGTCAACCCACGCAATTGTAGTCGATTTTTCGCCGGCCGCGAAAATCTTCCATGGCGCATACGCGCAAACTTTCGATCGTTTCCGGCTAAGGCACTGAAAAGCCTGGCACCACCCTGCGCGACTCGCCGTCTAACAAGCGCTCATACCGGGGAAGGCCGTTAATTTAGGGCGTCAAACGACCCAGGCCGGCCATGTCTGTCGCTGAACGTGCCGACCGCGATCAGGCGATCAGCAGCCGGGCAGCGTCGTCGGTCGGTTGCAGGAAGGAAAGCGGGCCGCCAATCTCGACCCCGGCGGGCAGGGCGTCGGCGGACAGGCCCGACAGCGCCAGGCCGCTCTGGCAGGCGATCAGGGCCACCCCCATGTCCAGCGCCTCGGCCAGCAGTTCGGCGAGCGTCGGCAGGCCCGCCGCCTGATGCGCCGCATCTTCCGGCGCGGCCAGCGGCGACGCCAGCAGCGCGACGGCATCCAGTTGCAGGAACAGGCTGGCCGCGCCGCCTAACGCTGCCTGCGCCGTCGCGATCACCAATGCGCCGCGCAGTCGCTCCGCATCGGCCGTCATGACGACGATCCTCAGTGCGCGCATAGTTCCGCCGCGCAACCTGGGCAGGCCGGATCCTTGGGTACGGCCAGCGTGCGGAACCGCATCGCCAGCAGGTCCGCGATCAACAATTGCCCCGCCATGTCGGCGCCGAAGGGCACCAGCGCGCGGATCACCTCCAGCGCCGCCAGGCTGCCCATCACCCCGGTCAGCGCGCCGATTACACCGGTTTCCGAACAATTGCGTTCGGGCGCGTCGACCGGGCTGCCCACCAGGCAGCGATAGCAGGGCTTGTCCTTCTCCCAGCCGCGATAGGTGGCGAGTTGTCCCTCGAACGGGCCGACCGCCGCCGACACCAGCGGCATGCGCAGCGCCTGCGCAGCATCGGCCACCACCAGCCGGGTGGCGAAACTGTCGCACCCGTCCAGCACGACGTCGGCCGCGCGCAGCAGCATGGCGGCATTGTCCGCGTCGATCCGGGCGTTGATCGGGATCAGCTTGATGTCGGGATTGAGGCGCGCGACGGCCGCCATTGCCGCTTCGGCCTTGGGCGTGCCGATCTCGGCGGTGCCGAACAGCACCTGCCGCTGCAGGTTTGACAAGGCGACCGCATCATCGTCGATCACCCGGATCGTGCCGACGCCGGCGGCCGCCAGATAGAGGATGGCCGGACTGCCGATGCCGCCCGCGCCGATCACCGCGACATCGGCCGACAGCAGCCTGGCCTGGCCGGCGCCGCCAATTTCCTTCAGCACGATATGGCGCGCATAGCGCTCCAGTTGATCGTCGGTCAGCGTCACGATGCGTCCGACCAGAGGAAGCGCACCTGCGAGCGCATCCAGACCGGTTCGTCGGTGCCGGTCTTGGGGAAGCTGCCCTTAAGCGTGCCGAGGATGCGCTTGCTCACGAATGTTTCGACATCCGGGCAGCGGACATTGACCGGCGCGATCTTCAGCGGCCGGCCCTGACCATCGAGCAGGAACAGCACATCCAGTTCCAGCAGTTGCGAGCCTTCATAATTGACCGTGCCGCTGCACGATGCCTTGCGGTAGAGGGTGTGAACATTCTCCGACCATTTGGGCGACACCTTGCGGCCCTGCCAGCCCTCGATCACTGGCACTTCGCTCAGATCCTGGGGCATGGCGGGAAGCGCCTGGGGTGTGGCGGCGGCAAGCATCAGCGAAAGCAGCGGGGTCATCATGATGTCACACTCCCGTAGAACCGAAGCCGCCCATTCCGCGGACGGTATCGTCGAGCATATCGACCTCGACGAAGCTCGCAAGCTGAACCGGCGCGACCACCAGCTGGGCGATGCGATCTCCCCGCTTGATTGGGAAGGGATCGGCGCCATGGTTGATCAGCAGCACCTTGAGTTCACCGCGATAGTCTGGCTTCAGGTCACCAGAGTGGGTGAACCCACTATAGAATAGGGGTTCTTTTGGGTTCACCCATTTTGTTTGGGTGAACCCGTCCCGCGTTACGTGACGGTTGTTGGGAAGACCGACGCCCATTCTGGACGATCGATTGACTTCGAAATTTATTTTCGAAGTCAATCGATCGTAACCGCCGAAGGCGGCAACCCGCTCGCCACGGATACAGACCTCGGTGAGAAAGCGCCGGCACCCACGCCAAGGAGCGCGGGTGACCGGGCTAAAGCCAGGTACTCCACCACTTGGATGCCTCTTCGAGGACTGTCCCCTATAAGCCGCAATGGTCACTTTATGCCTTCTTTCAGTTCCGTTAGATCGCTCTAATTCCTAAACGCCAGCGAGTGCCTACAGGTCTGGTAGAGTGATCAGCTGGAACCTTTCCATCTCAAACGCCGGTTGAACCAAACCCACCCAACCCACGAGAGGTGGTGGCTGAAAATTCCTCTACAACGCGGAATGACGGTCGCAGGATAGGTAAGAAGACAAGTTGTGCGATACGATCGCCCGGATTGATCATGACCGGGGCGCTGCCCGGCGGGGTACGCAGCCAAGTGCTAATGAAAATTTGATTGGCATAATCAGCGTCGATGGTCCCCACGGACTGGCCGAGTATGACACCCTTTTTGTGACCCAGCCCTGACCTGGCGAGAAGAAAAGCGACAACGTTAGGGTCATTCATAAGTATCGCTACGCCGGTTGGAATAAGTACCGCATCAGCTTGAGGCTGAAGTTCGAGTGGCTCATCAAGGCACGCATACATGTCGATACCTGCCGACATATCCGTCTGAAACGAGGGAAGGCCCCATTCTCTGACTCGTTCATCGAGCACGCGCAGTTCAAATTCAGGGGTGTTCAACTCATTTCCTTCGAAAGTTTGTCGTCTAAATCTGGCTAGGCACTCAGGTTAGCCCAACGTCACACGGCTATAAAGGGGGGGGCACCAATACCCCGTACATTCCCAATCCGATGATAGTGCCTCACCGATGCAAGGAGGCATTCTGCGGCGCTGAAGAGGCCGATAATTTCCTAACCACGCCAATCTTGAAGTCCCGGTTCGAACGCAATGTGCCGTGTTGACTTTTCGCGCACGCCATCCATATTGTGTTGGAAATTCGAACATGAGGTAATCATGGCGGCTACCAAGGAAGAGCTCAAAGCGATCTTCGCCTCGAAGGCGAAGGAGCTCGTGTCTGAGCTGGAAGCATGGTTCGAGGAAGAAACGGAGGCGATCGATGGCTCGATTGCCGCGGCTGCGCCCTCGGGTAGCGGAGGCTCCATCATGGGGACCTGTCCCGCGATCGATTCCAAGCGGGTCGTGGACGCCACGGTTATCACCAAGAAGGTGCTCGACATCGAGTTGCCGCCTGAAATCATCCAGCCTGGGGGCTATGCTAGCTGCGATGAAATGATTGCCGATCTCGTGCCGAAACTCGAGCGTGTCTTTATCGGCGACATCAAAGTAAAAAAAGCAAAGCCGGTCAGAGCATTAGAGCCGGCGTGAAGGGTCTGCAATGAGTGATGAATCCGACAAATGGCAGGCAATCGGAGAGCGGTTGCGCCAAGCCCGCGAATATCTGGAGCTGAAGCAGGAGGAAGCTGCTGACGCGATAGGTATTTCGCGGTCGGCACTCTCGTTGGTTGAAAATGGCCGTCGAAAGGTCGATGCGGTCGAATTGGGGCGGTTTGCCCAAGTTTACGGCCAATCTATCGAGGCTCTAACCGGCTCTGCCGAGACACCGCCGCTTCCAGAGAGTGTTCAGGCGTTGGCGCGCGCAGCGACGGAGTTATCGTCGGACGATCGCGCGGAACTGCTTCGCTTCGCGGAATTCCTCCAGATGCGTGGGCCTCGAGGAGAAGATCGTGGCTAGGTCGGCGGCAGCGGCGGTCCGTCTTGATGCTGTCGCGGCGGCCAAGCGAGTTCATCGCGAACTCGATCTCAAGGAGCGCGTGACCGAGGCCGGCGGCCTTATCGATATCTTCGAAGTGATCGGAGATCTCGGCATCCCGTTGGTATTTAAGCCGCTGAACTCCGCTTTGGGGCTATGTCTGCCCGCCCCCTTGCGCGGCATCATGGTAACGACCCGCCGCGGATTGCATATCCAGCGTTTCACAGCCGCCCATGAGCTGGGCCACGTCGTCTTGGAGCATGCCGGCAGCGTTGATCGGGTGATCCTGGAGCGAGCACCGCAGCCCGAAGACGATGGACGCGATCTTCAAGAGGTGGCGGCGGACGCGTTTGCAGCTGAAATGATGCTGCCGAGGTGGTTGTACCGGCACCACATTCGCGCTCAAGGTTGGACGGTTGCTTCGCACCTCCATGATCCCGATGTCGTCTATCAACTCGCCCTGCGGATGGGCACAAGTTATGAGGCCGCCTGCTGGGGGCTTTTGAGCCACCAGATACTGACCTATGCCGACGTCACTCGTTTGCGGAATGCCCAGGTTGCCAAGCTCAAGCATCGCCTTGGCGAGGAGCATCGGCCGGGGAGCAGCTGGTCCGATGTCTGGCGGCTGACCGAGCGGGACAACGGCGCGCGGTTGATTGGTAATCCCGACGACCTCCTACGTATCGAGCTCGACGAGGCGGCAGGCAGTGGCCATCAGTGGCAGATCGAAGCCCTTCGCGAGGCAGGGTATTCTGTTCTCTCCGATCAATCAGACTTCTCCCGTGAACCACTGCATTATGGCGCGTCGTCGCGTCGAACCATGATCGTTAGGCCACCTGAGAGCGGGATTGGCGACGTCACGATACACGAGTCTCAGCCTTGGGCCGGGGCTTTGCCGGACGACACCACGTTTTCGATTGAGCTCGCGCTGGAAGGTCCAGAGGCGGGCGGAATGTCGCGCGCTGCCCGCCGCCGGTTCGGGGGGCAGTCTTGATCACCGCGTCAATCGACTTGCGTTCCCTGTTGTTGCCCGTCCGTCAGCAAGGGCGGCGGCAGTCGTGTTTGGCATTTGCGAGCTCCGCTGCTCACGAGCATGGCGCGAACATTGGCGAGCATCTGTCGGTCGAATACCTGTTCTTCCATGCGGTAGCACGAACACCGGGCCAGAACCCTGATGCTGGTACAACTATGGCAGCAACGGCCGATGCGCTTGCTCAAGAGGGGCAACCGATCGAGCCAGCTTGGCCTTACTCGCCAACCCAAGCTCTCCCTTGGGCGCCCCCCGCCTTCTCCAGTCCGCTGTTCAAGACGACGATGGTGCCCGGCAAGCCGGCGTTTGCCGATCTGGCAGCGACCCTCGACAAGAAGGTGCCGGTGATCCTCGGGCTGGTGATAACTGACGCATTCTTTCGGCCCGACGCGTTGGGGATAGTTCCCGATGTAACGCCCGACACCGAGCGTGGCGGGCATGCGGTTTTGGCGGTCGGCCATGGTCTCGATCCGGCCGGTCAGGAAGCCGTACTTATTCGCAACAGTTGGGGTCCCGGTTGGGGGCTTGATGGCTATGCATGGCTTTCACGGCCCTACGTTGACCGCCAACTCCACGAGACCGCCAGCTTGATCTAGGAAAGCCCCATGGAACTGATCAAAGGTGAAACTTCTCCTGCAGTCTGGCTCGCCGCTGCGGAGCACTTGAATGGCCTGAAGAAGTCCGAAGATTTCGACGTGATCCTCCATATCGCGCAACCGACAGTGCTTTCGAAAGAGGACCGTCGGGTGCATGATGAGGTCGACACGTTCCTCAAGTCGCACGGTGCTTTCGGAATCCACACCGTGGCCGAGACGATCTTCCCCTTTGACGAGTATCAGAGGTCAGGGATCTGCTTGATGAGAAAAGGTTCAATTTCGACGAGGCGGGTCTTGTTGCCCTTTCCGGTAACCCTGAGGTATTTCTGGTTCCCAGAACCTTGCTGCACCAGCGCGTCATTGCGAAGATTGATTACCTCGCTCAATCTCAAGCCGCAGCCGTAGATAAGCAAGGCCCCAACTTGGGCCGCAGGGTCCAAGATCGCCGCAATGTGCCCACGGAGTTCATCCCCATCAGGAAGTCGTACTCGTCTGGGGTCTGGGCGACGTACTACAGCGAACTGCGGGCGTGAGATTGTCAGCGGCGCGCCCGAAAAGGAGGCCACGCGGACCTTCCGCTCCGTAGCGGAGACGATGAACTCTGGTGCCAATCCCTCGAACTTTGTCCAAAGGAGAAAATTCAACGCATTGATTTGGCGGTGATTGATTGTCGTGTTGGAGACCGGGATCCCGCTATTCGACCATTCCCCGGTACCCATGTCATCACCATATGCCTCGAGAAGATCCTCTTGCGCTCTGAGCAGCCGCTCGTGAACATCTTCATCGGTGTCGTCGAGACTCAGCGATGCCTCCCACCATTCAACGAAATCGTCGACGTGGCGCGCTATGACATTAATGCTCTGAGGGAGCGCTCGGCGCCCTTTCTGCTTCAACGCAGCGGCTTGGAAGTTGTCCAATTGTGTTGGTCGGGTGCTCCCAACCTCAGCAAGTTGGGCCCGCCCGATCGATGGAGTCCACGCTTTCGCCCAACGGGCTTGAATGTAGGCGTTGACGAGGCGGCCCGCTTCACCTCCACGGGTAACGTAGGGGCAGCCAATGAATTTACGTGGGATGCCCAAATTCAGCGCGGTCGGCTGGAAATGGAATATCCTCTTTGTCAGGGCTTGTGGTTTTAGAAGGTCCCCCGCTCTGATCTCTGCAACTGGCAAACAACTGTTCCCGAACTGTTCCCTTTTCAGCTAGGAATCAGTCCGCTCGGTGTCAACATAAGTAAAAATAGCGATGGGCGAGTGATCTGTCTCTGTCGCGCCTCAAACAGCCCATTCGAAATACTCCCGGAGTTCAGCTGTCTCGACCGCAACGCTCAGCCATCGTTCGCCGTGTTCACCCATGCGAGGGGGGTGTCATGAATATCGGCGTCGATCGTACCGGGGGCGTTGGGCAGGGTGATGCCATGCTTGAGCGCCAGGCCGGACCGGGGCCGCACCTGAATCTCATAGCCTTCGGGGATCGCCAGCGCGAAACCGGTCGCGACCGGATGGCGATCGCCAGGGTTGAGAATGATCTCCTCGGCCGACACCACATCCATGCCGGCGGCATGCGCGGTGGCATAGGCGGGGACGGGCAGGCCCTCGCCATTGGGCAGGCGCATGAGTTGGATATCAATCGGCGGCAGGGGAGAGGGCATTGGCAACCTTTTCGATGAGTTTGGTGGCGACATCGCTCTTGGCCATGGCGGCCCAGCTTTCGATGCCGGCGGATGTGACGATCTGGACGCTGTTGCTGTCGCCGCCCATCACGTCGCCGGACACGTCATTGGCGACGATCCAGTCGGCGCCCTTGCGGGCCAGCTTGGCCTGCGCATGTTCGGCGATCTTCTGCGTCTCGGCGGCAAAGCCGATCAGCAGGCGGGGGCGGCGGGCATGGTGGCCCAGCGTCGCCAATATATCGGGATTTTCGACCAGGCTAAGCGGCGCCGGCTGGCCGGAGCCATCCTTCTTCAGCTTCTGCTCGGCCGCGTCGGCGGTGCGCCAGTCGGCAACGGCCGCGACCATGATCGCGGCATCGGCGGGCAGCGCGTCTTCGACCGCCGCCAGCATCTCGCGTGCGGTCTCGACATCGATGCGGTCGACCCCGGCGGGCGTGGGCAGATGCACGGGGCCTGCCACCAAAGTCACCTTCGCCCCAGCGCGGGCGGCAGCGGCGGCGATGGCGAAGCCCTGCTTGCCCGAGGAGCGATTGGCGATGTAGCGCACCGGATCGATTGGCTCATGGGTCGGTCCGGCCGTCACCAATATATGCCGCCCAGCCAGCGGCTCATCCGCGTCCGCGAAATCAGGCTGACCCGCCAGCGGATCGGGCAGGGGCGGGGCGGCCAGCAGGCGCCCAATCTCCGTCGCAATCGCTTTGGGCTCGGGCAGGCGGCCCTTGCCATATTCGCCGCAGGCCATCTCGCCATCGTCGGGCGTCATGATGTGGACGCCATCGGCATGGAGCTGCGCCAGATTCCGCTGCGTCGTCTTGTGGTGCCACATGCGCACGTTCATCGCCGGCACTGCCAGCACCGGCTTGTCGGTGGCGAGCAGGATGGTGGTGGCTAGGTCATCGGCGATGCCCGCCGCCATCTTGGCCAGGATGTTGGCGGTCGCCGGCGCGACGACGATCAGGTCCGCCTGCCGCGACAGCTGGATATGGCCGATCTCGCGCTCTTCCTTGAGGTCGAACATGTCACCATAGACATGATCCTCGGTCAGCACGCCCAGGCTCAGCGGCGTGACGAACTGCTGCGCGCTTTCAGTCAGCACTGCGCGCACGGCGATGCCGCGCTTGCGCAACTGGCGCACCAGTTCCAGCGACTTATAGGCCGCAATGCCGCCGGAGACGATGAGAAGGACACGCTGGGTCATGGCCAACATTTGGTCGTGCGACCGGGACTTGTCCAGCCCGGTCGCCGACTTAGAAGAAGGTCGTGGCTGCGGCCATCGCCCCGGCGCCGATCGCTGCCGCCGCGATCGCGACCAGCCCATAGCGCCAGCCACCGCCCACCTGGATCAGCTTCACGTCGCCCAGCGGGAGTGGTGGCGGGGCGCCGCCCTTCTCGGGGAAGGCATCCTCGATGCGGCGGACCAGTGCAGGCAGGCGCTGGATCAGGCGCCAATTCTCGATCAGCGCATCGGCGGCCTTGGCTTCCGGCCCCAATTCGGTGCGCAGCCATTCCTTCACATAGGGACCGCTGGTTTCCCACATGTTGATTTCGGGATCGAGCTGATGGGCGACGCCCTCGACCATCACCATCGTCTTCTGCAGCAGCAGCAGGTGCGGCTGGGTCTGCATGTCGAAATCGCGGGTGATGGCGAACAGCCCGTCCAGCATGCCGCCGACCGACAATTCGCTCGCCGGCTTGCCGCGCATCGGCTCGCCCACGGCGCGCAGCGCGGTGGCGAACTCGTCGACATTATGATGGCCGGGCACATATTGCGCCTCGAAATGGATTTCGGCGACGCGCTTGTAGTTGCCGGTGATCAGGCCATAGAGAATCTCGGCCAGCCACATGCGCGCGCGCCGATCGATCCGTCCCATGATGCCGAAATCGATCGCGACGATGTCGCCATTGCCCTTCACGAACAAATTGCCCTGATGCATGTCCGCGTGGAAGAAACCCTCGGCGATCGCCTGGCGCAGGAAGGCGTTGACCAGCCGCGCGGCGATGTCCTTCAGGTCATGGCCGGCGGTGATCAGCGCATCGCGATCGGAGATCTTGATGCCGTCGATCCACTCCATCGTCATGACCTTGCCGGTCGTGCGATCCCAGTCGATGGCGGGAATGCGATAGCCCGGCATCGCCTCCATCGCCTCGGCCAGTTCCGATGCCGATGCCGCCTCGCGCCGCAGGTCCAGCTCGCGCGCGGTCCAGCGCTTCATATTGGCGATGACCAGCCGCGGGCGCAGGCGGGCAACTTCGCCGCCGAGCATCTCGACATGGGCGGCGGCCCATTCATAGGTCTGGATGTCGCGGTTGAACTGGTCGATCACGCCGGGGCGGATCACCTTGACCGCAACCTCGCGGCCGTCGCTGGTAACGGCGCGATGCACCTGCGCGATCGATGCGGCGCCCACCGGCATCTCGTCGAAGCGGGCATAGACCTCTTCCAGCGGCCGGCCGAAGCTCTGCTCGATCTGGGCGCGGATCGTCTCGAACGGGACGGGGGGCAGGGCATCCTGCAGGCGCAGCAGGTCGTTCGCCGCTTCCTCGCCGACCAGATCGGGGCGGGTCGCCAGCGTCTGGCCCAGCTTGATCGCCGCCGGGCCGATCGACTGGAACGCATCGGCATAGCGTGGCTGCTTGGGCACGCGCGCGCCGAAGTGGGCCAGGCGCACCAGCCGGCGCACCGGCGTCGGCGTCAGCGGATCGCGTTCAATGCCAGTGAGGGCGCCATGGCGTGCAAGTGTCCGGCCCCATTTCAGGAGCCGCCAGATATGAGTCGCGTGGGTGGTCATGCGGGCGTCAGATCTTCCAGCCCGAATGGATCGCCACCAGTCCGCCCAGGATCGGCTCGACCTTGGTATGCACGAAGCCGGCGTCGCGGATCATGCCCTCGAACTTGGGCATGGGCGGGAAGCGGCGGATCGATTCGATCAGGTAGCGATAGCTGTCGGCATCATTGGCGAACAGCTTGCCCAGCTGCGGCACCAGCTTGTGCGAATAGCTGTCATAGACGTCGGAAAAGCCCGGCCAGGTGGTGGTCGAAAATTCCAGGCAGAAGAAACGGCCGCCAAACTTCAGCACGCGATGTGCTTCGCGCAGCGCCATGTCGATATGGGTGACGTTGCGGATGCCGAAGGCGATCGTATAGGCGTCGAATTCCCGGTCGCCAAAGGTCAGCGTCTCGGCATTCTGTTCCGACCAGATGAGGCCCTCATAGCCCTTCTTCTGCGCGCGCTCGACGCCTACGGCCAGCATCTCGGGGTTGATGTCGGACACGGTGATGTGCGCGCCCAGCTTGTGCATGCGAAAGGCGATGTCACCGGTGCCGCCGGCCATGTCCAATATCTGCTCGCTCGGCTGCGGCTTCACCCGCTTGACGAACTGGTCCTTCCACAGCCGATGGGCGCCGCCCGACATGGCGTCGTTCATCAGGTCATATTTGGCGGCGACATTGGAGAATACGGCGCGGACCATGCCGGCCTTCTCGGCGGCATCGACGTCGCGATAGCCGAAAGATGCTGTTTCGCTCATGCGGTTCGCTCTAGAGCCTGATCGTGCCAGATGGAAGCGCTATGCGCGCTCACGCGATGCGGCGAATCCCGCTCTTGTGTGATTACGCAGTTTCAGCGTCAGTCCGGTGCGAAGGCATGGGTTGGGAGTTGGGTGTAAACGCCCCTGTCGTTCCGCTATCCGGCATCCTACATAGGGGCCATGCCAGAGCTTCCCGAAGTCGAAACCACCGTTTCCGGCCTGCGATCCGTCTTGCAGGGCGCGACCCTCACACGGGTCGAGCCGCGCCGCGCCGATCTGCGCTTCCCGATTCCGGTGGACCTGCGTCAGCGTATGACCGGCGCCACCGTCACGGGACTGTCGCGCCGGGCCAAATATGGCCTCATCGAAACTGATCGCGGCGACATGATGATCTTCCATCTCGGCATGTCGGGGCGATGGCGAATCGATCCGGCGGAAATCGGAGCGCATGACCATCTGTTGCTGGAGACGGGCAGCGGCCATCTTCTCTCGCTCAACGACCCGCGCCGTTTCGGTTCGCTGGATCTGGTGCGCAGTGACGCTTGGCAGGGCTATGCCCCCTTCACCCGCATGGGGCCGGAACCATTGGGGCCGGATTTCGACGCTGCCTATCTGGCGAAGGTGCTGGACGGCAAGGCAACATCGATCAAGGCGGCGCTGCTCGACCAGCGCATCGTCGCGGGTCTGGGCAATATCTATGTATGCGAAGCGCTGAACATGGCGGGCATCGCCCCGACTCGAGCGGCGGGCCGCATATCGAAGCCCCGGCTTGGCTTGCTGGTGGAGGCGATTCGCACGGTTCTGTCCGCCGCCATCGTCGCTGGCGGGTCCACCCTGCGCGATTATGCGCGGCCGGATGGCGAATTGGGCTATTTCTCCAACCAATGGCGAGTCTATGGGCGCGAAGGACAGATTTGTCCCTGTGGCGGCACCGTGCAACGCCGAGTCGATGGGGGGCGATCGACCTTCCATTGCCCCAAATGCCAGAAATAGCGGGGGGCTCGCTGGTTGACGACACCCCGGAACAGCTGTAAGGGGCGCACCTTCACGAGGCTGGTTGGCGAATCCGACGGGCCTCTTCCCGAGATTTGATGAGAACCGAGGAATAGAATGGCCAATACGCCGCAAGCCAAGAAGCGCATCCGTCGCAATGAGCGTCGCGCCGCGATCAATGGCGCCCGCATCAGCCGGATCCGCACCCTGGTGAAGAAGGTGGAAGCCGCCATCGTCGCCGGTGACAAGGATGCTGCTGCGACCGCGCTTCAGACTGTCCAGCCCGAACTGGCCCGCGGCGTTGCCCGTGGCGTTCTGCACAAGAACACGGCCGCTCGTAAGTTCGGCCGCCTGACCAAGGCCGTCGGCGCGATCGCCTAAGCCTTACGTTAAGCTACCCGCTTATCTGAAAAGCCCGCTCCGGATCGCCGGAGCGGGCTTTTTCTGCTGGAGTCATGGAATAGTCATTTCCCTGACCCGCGAATTTCTCACGATTCGAGCTGGATTGTCAGAATCGTCTCAAAGTAATTCACTGAAAAATAGTCATAATTTGTGAATCTGCGGTTTTCTGCGGGATTCCCGAGTCAACGTCTTTATTTCAGTTTTTTGAAGCGACCCGCCCTTGATCCGGCGAAGCGGCCCTGTCTATTTTGATCCTCCGGCCGCTGATCGAATCACTTCCTGGCGGTCGTCATAATGTCAGTCGATGTATCAGACTCGGAAGAGCGGGGGCGCTTTTCCGAACCATCTTGTTGCGTCCGATAGTCGTGCCCTCAGGGGCATTTTTGTTGGTATTTTGGGGGCAGCATTCAATGAAGGATAATGCGGCGGTGCTTGGAATTCAGGACGGAGAGGCAGCGGCAGATATGGCCCGCCTGGAATCCGCCTGGACGACCATCCGCACCGGTCTGCGCCGCGACATCGGCGCGCGCATGTTCGACCAATGGTTGAAGCCTGCGCGCCTGGGTGACTATTGCCCCGATTCGCAGACGCTGGATCTCCATTTTGCGTCGGATTTCAGCGCGAATTTCGTTTCCGGCCAGTTTGGCGATCGCCTGCGCATGGCCTGGCGCTGCTCGGGTGCCGGCGTGCGTGAAGTGCGCCTGCGCCGTGCGCCCGATTCGTCGGGCCCGCGCCTGCTGGAGGTGAAGCGCGACGTGGCCGCAGCCGTGACCGCGCCGGCGATCGTTGCCGCTGCGCCGACCGTCGCCTGCAACTTCCAGCCGCGCCACGCCTTTGACCAGTTCGTTCCGGGTGAGACCAACCAGCTCGCCTATTCGGCGGCGCTGGCGATGGCGGGCGAGGCGGAGCCCCGCTTCACGCCGCTCTTCATCCATGGCGGTACCGGCCAGGGCAAGACGCACCTGCTGCACTCGATCGCGCGGGCCTTCTCGGCCCATTCGCCGAGCGCGCCGGTGCTCTACATGTCGGCCGAACGCTTCATGGTCGAGTTCGTCAATGCGATGCGCTCGAACGAGACGATGGCGTTCAAGGCCCGCCTGCGCGCCGCGCGCCTGCTGCTGATCGACGATATCCAGTTCATCGCCGGCAAGGGCTCGACCCAGGAAGAATTCCTCCACACGATCAACGACCTGATCGATACCGGCGCCCGTATCGTCGTGACCGCCGACCGCGCGCCGCAGATGCTGGACGGCATTGATCCGCGCATCCTGTCGCGTCTGGCGGGCGGTCTGGTGGCCGATATCCGTCCGGCGGGTCTCGACCTGCGCCTTGCGATTCTGGAGGCGCGCCGCGCCCATGCCGGCGATCCGCCGGTGCCCGATGCGGTGATTGACTTCCTTGCCCGTTCGATCCGCTCGAACGTGCGCGAACTGGAAGGTGCCTTCAACAAGCTGGTTGCCTATGGCCAGCTGACCGGTCGCTCGATCGATCTGGAATTTGCCCAGACCATGCTCGCCGATGCAGTGCGCGCCAATGTGCGTCGCCTGACCATCGACGAGATCCAGAAGGCCTGTGCCGCGCATTTCAAGATCGACCTGTCGGAAATGAAGTCGAAGCGCCGTGCGCGCGCCGTCGCGCGTCCGCGTCAGGTGGCGATGTATATCTCGAAGAAGATGACGCCGCGCTCGCTGCCGGAAATCGGCCGCACCTTTGGCGGTCGCGATCACAGCACGGTGATTCACGCGGTGCGCACGATCGAGAAGCTGCGCGAAAGCCATCCGGACATGGACGCCGACGTCCGCGCCCTGATGCGCCAGTTGGAAGGCTGATAGCAGCCCCAACCATGGGCTGACTCCATGGGCTGACAGGGCAGGGTGGTTGGACTAGGCTTGATGCCATGATCCGTACCCTGGCCCTGTTCCTCCTTGCCGCGCTGGCCTCCGGCCCGCTGCTGGCCCAGTCTTCAACGCCGGTTCCGCCGCCTGTCGCCTCAAGCGATGTCCGGGTGGCGCTCGACACGAGTGCCGGGCGCATCGTGGTGGCACTGCATCCCGACAAGGCACCGGTCACGGCCGGCAGTTTCCTGCGTTACGTCGACCAGAAGCGGTTCGACGGCACCGTCTTCTACCGTGCCGTCGGCGGCCCGGACTATGGCTTCATCCAGGGCGGGACACAGAATGATCCCAAGCGCGTCCTGCCGCCGATCAAGCATGAGCCGACCAGTCAGACGGGCCTCACCCATGATGACGGTGCGCTGTCGATGGCGCGCTATGCGCCGGGCAGCGCAACCGGGGATTTCTTCATCGTGCTGGGCAAGATGCCGGCGATGGACGCGCAGCCCGAATCGGCCGGCGACAATCAGGGCTTTGCCGTCTTCGCGCATGTGGTCGAGGGGCTGGATATCGTGAAGGCCATCCAGGCCGGTCCGAAATCGCCCACCGCCGGCAATGGCGTGATGAAGGGGCAGATGCTGGAGCCGACGGTCAAGATCCTGTCTGCCCGTCGCCTGCCCTGAATCATCCGGCTTAGAGGCTGCGTCGTTCCGTCGGTTCGACGGTGGGCGCGGCGGCATATCGATCCAGATATTGCGCCTCGCCCATCGGCCTGGCGAGGTGATAGCCTTGGAACAGGGTGCAGCCGATGACGCGCAGCATGTCCATCTGCGCTTGCGTCTCGACCCCTTCGATCACCACTTCCATGCCAAGGCCCTGAATCAGGCCGACGACCGCGCTGCAGATCGTCCGCGCCTCTGCGGAGGTCGCGATGTCGCGCACCAGGCTGCGGTCGATCTTTACCCGGTCGACCGGCAATTCGCGCAGCCGGGCCAGGTTGGAATAGCCGGTGCCGAAATCGTCGATGGCGATTCGCACGCCGTCCTGCCGCAGTGCGCTGAGCTGCCCCAGCACGCGCTCGTCCATGTCCATCGCCAGCGATTCGGTGATCTCCAGCTCCAGCATGAGCGGCGGGGTCTGGTGCGTCGCCATGGCATGGCGCAGGCGCAGGAAGAAATCGGCCTGCGCCAGTTCGCGAGTCGAAATATTGATCGCGATTCGCTGATGCACGCCTGATCGCGCCCAGCGCGCAGCGGTCTCGCATACCCGGCTCATGACCCAGTCGCCCAGCGCGACGATCATGCCGCTTTCCTCGGCAACCGGCACGAAGGCGCCGGGCATGATGAGCGCGCGTTCGGGATGGACCCAGCGCACCAGCGCCTCGGCCGTGACCGCATGGGCCACCCCGCCATGGCTCATCTCGATCTGCGGCTGAAATTCCAGCAGAAATTCGTCGCGCTCCAGCCCCAGCAACAGGTCGCGTTCCAGTTCGGCCCGGTCCGCCGCTTCCAGTGCCAGTTCGGCGGTGAACATCTCGGCGCGACCCCGCCCTTCATGCTTGGCATGATACATGGCGATGTCGGCCGATCGCAGCAGTGCGGACAGGCTGTCGCCATGGTCGGGATAGCAGGCGATGCCGATCGACGCGCCCAGATCGACATGCTGGCTGCCCAGTTCGAATCGTTCGCCCAGCGCGAACTGGATGGCACGCGCGATGCGTGAAGCCGCATCGCGATTGGGCAGGGTGGGGAAGAACATGGTGAACTCGTCGCCGGCCAAGCGGCCGATCACGGCGTCGCCCAGGCCTGCGCTGACCTGGGCCATCACCACTTCGCGCAGGCGACCTGCCACCCGCGCCAGCAACTGGTCGCCGGCCGCATGGCCCAGCGTATCGTTGACCGCCTTGAATCCGTCCAGGTCGATGAAGAACAAGGCTGCCGGTCCCGAGCCGCAACGTTCGACGAGCAGGCGTTCGACCTGCCGACAGAAGCTGGTGCGGTTGGCAAGGCCGGTCACCTGGTCGAACAGTGCCAGCGTCTGGACATGGTCCAGATTGGTGCGGACCTGGCTGAACAGGCTTTCCATCGCCACCGACAGGTCGGGCAGTTCCAGGCCGATCTCGGCGGGGACATGGGAATGAAGATCGCCATGGGCGGCGGCCAGCAGCCGCTCGGTCGCGGTATCGATGGCGCTTGCGGTGGCCGCGATGGTGCGCTGGGCCGACGCCCAGCTCATCGTACCGCACAGGATCGCTATGATCAGGGATCGGCCGACATCGACCAGATTGTCGGCCGCGCCATGGCCCAATAGCAGCGACAGGATGAAGACGAGCGCACCAGCCGCACAGTGAAAGGCAGCAGCGCGGCTTTTCACTGTCACGCCCTGCATGTGCCTCCCTGCCTGCTCAAAGCCCCCGATAATCGGTGCTGCTTGATCAGGCGGATATGAAGGACAGTGGTTAAGAAAAGGTCAGTGGCTGCGCAAATTGCGTCATTTTTTGCGGCGCAGAATCAGGTAGATGGCGCCGTCGCCGCCATGGCGGGGATGGGCGATGCGCACGCTGGCGATGCGATCGGCATAGGGGCTGGTCTCCAGCCAGTGACCGATCTCGCCCCGGATCGCGCCGCGCCGGCTCGAATCCCCGTGGCTGCTGGCTTTTGGCGGCTTGCCGGTCACGACCAGCAGCACCCGGACATCACGGGCAATCGCTGCCGCCAGCGCCTGATTAAGCCTGACATGGGCGCCGGCCAGATTATGGCCGTGCAGGTCGATCGACATATCGGGGGCGATGTTGCCGCTACGGATTCGCTTTTCCCAGCCAGTGTCGAGTACGGCCGCTGGCGTGCGGGCGGGGGGGATCGGCACCGCCTTGGCAGGCTGCGGCGTTAACCTTGTTTCCGGGATCGGCACCGGGGCGACAACGGGCAAGGGCGGACGGATCAGCCCCGGCCGCAGCGGCCGGACCGAGCGCGTCAATGCGCCCCAGAGCGCCTGCTCTTCAGAAGATAGGGTCCGGCGTCGCATGGCGCGCGATCACGGGCGCGCCAGCCGTGCGGCGGACCCGATCGGCAGCAATATCAGCGCGCTGCCCCGAGCGGACATGCCGCCGGCAATGCCGCGCGCGCGGTCGCCCGCGCCCCAGAAACTGTCGAACCGGTTGGCGCCCTTGATCGCGCCGCCGGTATCCTGGGCGATCCAGATGCCATTGGGTTCGGCCCGGTCGAGCGACAGCAGGACAGGGGCGCCCAGCGGAATATATTTGGGATCGGCCGCCACCGTCGCCTCGGCCGTCACCGGTACGCCCAGCGCGCCGATCGGTCCCGCGCCGGTCAATTCACGGAAGAAGACGAAGCTTTTATTTTCGTTCATGATCGCCGCGCCCTCGGCCGGGTGGGCGCGCAAATATTGCATGATGTCCTGCATCGACCCGGCCTGGATCAGGCCACGATCCTTCATCAGCTTGCCGATGCCGGTATAGTCGCGCCCATTCTGCCCATCATAGCCGATGCGCATCACGCCGCCGTCGGGCAGGGTCAGCCGGCCGCTGCCCTGGACCTGCAGGAAGAAGAATTCGACCGGGTCGGCCGCCCAGGCCAGTTCCAGCCCGCGCCCGGCGAGCGATCCGTCGACGATCTGCGATCGCTCGTCGAACGGCACGAAATTACTGCCCTGAACCTTGCCGCGGATGGTGCGGCCCTTCAGGCTGTCGCTGAACAGGCCGAGGTTCACGTCGATCAGTTCCGCCGGGCGGCGATAGATCGGCACCTGATAGCCGGGCTGGCGGGTGCGCGATCCGGCGATTTCCGGCTCATAATAGCCGGTGACGAAGGCCTTGCCCTCGCCCACCTGCACCGCCTCGAAATAGCGGGAGAAAAACTCGGCAGCGGTGGCTTCGGGCCAGCTCGACGCCGCGCTGCAGGCGCTGTTCCAGTCCGATCCGCGCGTGAGGCCGCTCTGGTCGGTGCGCTTCATCAGCGTCGGACAGGAAATGCGAAAGGCCTGCAGGGCGGCGCGGGCGCGCTCGCCGGACGGGATCAGGCTGGCAATGTCGGGGCCAGGCGTGACGCCCAGGTCGGCGGCATTGGCTTGATCCGTCGACAGGTCGCCCGGCGATACGTTCGGCAATTTCGGCGGCAGGGTGGGGCGGGGCGTGGCCGGAACCGGCCGGGTCGCGCCTTCGCCGCCATTGCTCGGCCGGCTTGGCGCAGGGCCGCCGGCCGATGGCGGAATGACGCCACCCGCGCAGGCGGACAGCATCAGCGCCGCAAGCAGCGCTCCCCCCGAATGACGCAGGCTCACGCCGCCTCGTCGGTTTCGCTGAGCTTCCAGTTGGGATCCGCGCTGCGGATGTCGCGGGTGAAGGTCCAGATATCATTGGTGCCGACCGCGTCGGTCAGCGACCCGGCGATGACATTGCCGTCCTTGTCGCGGGTGACGGCAGCGATGTCCGCCTCGAACCGCAGCGAGACTTCGGCGATGCGGCCATTGACGCTGGCATCGACGATCTGTGCCTTCTCGATCCGCACCAGGCGATTGTCGAGCACATGGCCTTCCGCTTCGCGCGCCGCGATCGCTTCCTCGAAGGAGCCGAGAACATCGGCGTCGCACAGCCAGGCCAGTTCGTCGCGATCACCGCGCCAGAAGGCTTCCAGCACCATCTTGTAGGCGCTCTTGGCGCCTTCGACGAATTGCGGCACGTCAAAGCTGCGATCGGCACTGATCAGCGCGCGCACGCCTGCTTCGCCCGCCGGGGTAATGAGCCCTTCGGCCAGACGAACCGAATCGCCCGTCGCTTCCGGCATCGGGCGGGGCTGCAACCCGCCTACCTTGGCGCGTTCCTCCGCCGGACGCAGCGCAGGCTCCTGCTCATGGCCCGTCCGCTTTCCAAGAACGGAATAGAGCCGCAGTGCCAGGAAGCCGGCAATCATGGCGAGGATGACGATCACGTACACGGAGGCAAATACCCTTTGTTCGGGATGATGTTCCATCAACATAGGCATGTTTGCACGATACTTCAAATATCGGCTTGCCCTGTAAAGCGCAGCAATTGGCCGACGTTGCTTCCTGTCGGGCGGCATTGCCCTGATCTTTCGCCACTGCTAAGCGCGCGGATCGATATCGCGGGCCGTTCCGGCCCTTCGAGCAACGAACGATCAGCAAGGATTTGAGGACAATGGCCGACGAAGCCGACACTATCCAGACCAACCTGACCGGCAATGGCGCCGACACCGCGCCGCAGATCGCGCTGATCAGCCAATATGTTAAGGATCTGTCGTTCGAAAATCCGAACGCCCCGGCCGTCTATCAGTGGCAGGACCAGCCGCAGATCGACGTCCAGTTCAACATCGGCGCCGATCGCGTCGGTGACGAAGTGCTGGAAATCGCCCTGAAGATCGAAGTGAAGGCCGTCGCGCCGCAGGGCACCGCCTTTGCCGTCGAACTCGTCTATGCGGCCCTGTTCGGCATGCGCAACGTGCCCGAGGACCAGATCCAGCCCTTCATGCTGGCCGAAGCGCCGCGCCTCGTCTTCCCCTTTGCCCGCCGCGTGCTGGCCGACGCGATCCGCGACGGCGGCTTCCCGCCGCTGCTGCTCGATCCGATCGATTTCGGTGCGCTCTATCTGCAGCAGGCCGAACAGATGCAGCAGACCGCAGGCGAACCCGCCGGCCACGCCTGATTGCATCATGAATACCCATCCGTTCGCCCTGAGCCTGTCGAAGGGCGCGGCTGAGCGTAGCGAAGCCCTTTCGCTACGCTCAGGGCAGGGCTTCGACTTCGCTCAGCCCGAACGGAGATTGCCATGAAATTGGTGAAGGCCCTTGGCTCCGTCGGCGGGCTGACGCTCGCCAGCCGGGTGCTGGCGCTGGTGCGCGATTCGCTCGCGGCTCGTTATGTCGGCGCCGGCTTCGCGTCGGACGCCTTCAACGGCGTCGCCTTCCGCCTGCCCAATATGTTTCGCGCGCTTTTTGCCGAGGGCGCCTTCTCCGCCGCCTTCATCCCGCTGTTCAACAAGAAGGCGGCCGGGCCGGGCGGCATGGCGGGCGGCTATCATTTCGCAGAGCGGGCGCTGGCCGTGCTGCTGCCGGTGCTGATCCTGTTCACGATCGTGCTGCTGGCGGCGGCCTGGCCGATCACCTGGGCGCTGTCGGGCGGCTTTTCGCGCCAGAATCCGACGCCGGATCAGTTCGCCTTCGCCGTCACCTTGTCGCGCATCACCATTCCCTATCTGGCGTTGATCAGCCTGGCTTCTTTGCTGGGCGGTATATTGAATTCGCTCGACAAATTCTGGGTCAATGCGGCCGCGCCGATCCTGCTCAACGTCGCGATGATCGCGGGTCTGTGGTTCTTCCACGGCGCCGACGAATATGAGACCGCGCGGGTGCAGGCCATGTCGGTCACGGTCGGCGGCGCGTTGCAACTGCTTTGGCTGATCTGGGCCTGCAAGCGGGCCGGCGTCTCGATGAAGCTCAAGCGCCCCCGCCTCGACGCCGATGTGCGCGAGCTGCTGCGCCTGATCGTGCCGGCCGCTGCCGGCGCCGGCGCATCGCAGATCAACCTCTTGATCTCCACTGCGCTGTCGGGCTGGCTGCTCGCCTCGGGCTCGATCACCTATATTTATTATGCCGACCGGTTGAATCAGTTGCCGCTCGGCCTGATCGGCATCGGTCTGGGCACCATCCTCCTCCCCACCATCTCGCGCATGCTGTCGAAGGGTGAGGATCAGGCGGCGATGGAGACGCAGAACCGGGGCATCGAACTCGCCCTGTTCCTGACCCTGCCGGCGACCGTCGCCTTCATCACCGTGGCCGAACCGATCGTGCGCGGCCTGTTCCAATATGGCCGCTTCAGCGCCGAGGATGCGATGCGCTGCGGCTGGGCACTCTCCGCCTTCTCGATCGGCCTGCCCAGCTATGTGCTCGTGAAGGTGCTGACGCCGGGCTATTATGCGCGCGGCGATACGAAGACGCCGGTGCGCTATGCGATGTTGTCGATCGCCATCAATATCGTCGGCAATCTCGCGATGATCCCCACGCTCGGTCATATCGGGCCGCCGCTCGCCACCGCGCTCTCCTCCACCGTCAATGTCGCGATGCTCTATCGCACGCTGGTCGCGCGTGGCCATTTCACCGCCGACCCGCAACTGCGCCGCCGTATCCCGCGCCTCGCCGTCGCGGCGGTCGTCATGGGCGTGGCGCTCTGGGCGGGAGAGGATCTGCTCGATCCGATGCTGTCGGGCACGATGGTCAGCCGCTATATCGGGCTTGCCCTGCTTGTCGGCGCGGGCGTCGCGCTGTACGGGCTGGCATGCTTCGTCACCGGCGCCTATCGCCTATCCGACCTCAAGGCGCTGATGCGGCGGCGAGGCACCCCATAATCAACAGAATGGATTAGAGTATGCGCGTCCTTTCCGGCATCCAGCCCACCGGCAATCTGCACCTTGGCAACTACCTTGGCGCGATCCGCAACTGGGTGCGGATGCAGGACGAGATGGACGCGGATTCGCAGTGCTTCTTCTTCCTCGCCGACATGCACTCGATCACCGTGCATGAAGGGCGCGAGCAGCGCATCCGCAACGTGCGCGACATGGCCGCCGCCTTGGTCGCCTCGGGCATCGACCCGGATCGCTCGGTCCTCTTCAACCAGGCGCGCGTGCCGGCCCATGCCGAACTCGCCTGGCTCTTGAATGGCACCGCCCGTATTGGCTGGCTCAACCGCATGACCCAGTTCAAGGACAAGGCGGGCAAGGACCGTGAGGGCGCGTCGGTCGGCCTGTTCGTCTATCCGGTGCTGCAGGCGGCCGACATCCTGCTCTATCAGGCGACCCATGTTCCCGTGGGCGAGGACCAGAAGCAGCATCTCGAGCTGTCGCGCGACATTGCCACCAAGTTCAACACCGACTTCGGCGTCGATGTCTTCACCCTGCCGGCCCCGATCATCCCCAAGGAATCGGCGCGCATCATGTCGCTGCGCGACGGCACGGCGAAAATGTCCAAGTCCGACCCCTCGGACCTGAGCCGCATCAACCTGACCGACGAGGATGATGCGATCATGACCAAGGTGAAGAAGGCCAAGACCGATCCCGAACCGCTGCCGGAAACGGCGGAAGGCCTGGCCGGTCGTCCGGAAGCGACCAACCTGATCGGCATCTACGCCACCCTGTCGAACAGCACGCCCGATGCGGTCTGCGCGCAGTTCGCCGGCAAGGGCTTCGGCGCGTTCAAGCCGGCGCTGGGTGAATTGCTGGTCGAAACGCTGCGGCCGATGCGCGAGCGCTTCGTGGAACTGCGCACCGACGATGCCGCGCTCGATGCGATCCTCGACAAGGGCGCGGCCAAAGCGGCGGCGGCAGCCGAACCGACCCTGCGCGCGGCCTATGACGCCATGGGCCTGATGCGCTGAGTGATGCCCTGATGCCACAGGGGGCGGGGAAAGAATCCATTCCCTGTGGCAGGCATACGGAATGGGCGCCACCGCTCCGTCCCTTCATTGACCGGACATGGCTTGCGTCCAATCGACGGGTTGGTGCGTTCAAACGATGTTCAGTTGCGTTTTGCTAGAGCAGGGCGCAAGAAGACTAACAGGCATCCGCCTGATTCAGGACGCGAAAAAATGAAAGCTTTCAGCAAGATCGGCCTTTTCGCAGCGCCCGCGCTGGCGTTGGTGGCCCTGTCCGGCTGCGCCACGTCGTTCAAGGCGGACGTCGCCCGTTTCCAGCAGCTCCCCGCACCCGCAGGGCAGAGCTACACGATCGTGGCAGACGATCCCAAGCTCGCCGGTGGGCTCGAATTTTCCCATTATGCCCAGATGGTCGGGCAACGCCTGACCCAGACCGGCTATGTCGCCGCTGGCGATCCGGCCAAGGCCGACCTCATCGTGCGTGTCGCCTATGATGTCGACAATGGTCGCGAGCGCGTGCGCTCGACCGGTGGTTTCGGCCCGAGTCCCTATTTCGGCGGCGGCTGGGGCTATGGCCGCTGGGGTCGCCCCTGGGGCTATGGCTTCTATGATCCCTGGCTGTTTGGCGGCGGCGGCTTCAACGACGTGTCGAGCTACACCGTCTATACCAGCGACCTCAGCATGAAGATCGATCGTGCTGCCGACAATCTGCGCCTGTTCGAGGGCAAGGCCAGCGCCCAGTCGCTGTCCAACAAGCTGACCTATCTGGTGCCGAACCTGATCGACGCCATGTTCACCAATTTCCCCGGCCAGAATGGCGAGGATGTGAAGATCACCCTGCCGCCCGAAAAGAAGGGCTGAGCAGCAGCAATACGGTCGGCTCCCAGCCAGACCAAATTGGCCCGGCGATCCCTGCGATCGCCGGGCTTTCTTTTTGCCTGCAAGCTTTTAGGCTGATCGGCAGGGGAGAGATGCCGTCATGCATCAGGGGGAATGCACATGTCGTTGACGGTCAGGATCATGATAGCGCTGGTCGCGGGGCTGGCGTGCGGCATTGCCCTGTCGGAATTTGGCGGCGCGCTGGATGCGCGCATCGTCGATATCGCCCAGCCAGTCGGCAAGGCCTGGCTCAACGGGCTCCAGATGCCGCTCATCCCGCTGATCTTTGCGCTGCTCGTCACAGGTGTCGCATCCGCCGCCAGCACGGCGCGGACCAGCGGCACGGCGACCCGGACGCTGATCCTCTTTGCGCTGCTGCTCACTGCCTCGGCGGCTGTCGCGGCGCTGCTGGGGCTGTTGCTGCTGCAATTCTGGCCAGTGCCGGCTGGCGCTGTGGGGGCGCTCACCGGGGCGGGGCCGGCCAGCGAGGTGCCCGGCGTTCGCCCGTCCGCCGAATGGTTGCTGGGTTTCATCCCGGCCAACCCGATCCGCAGTGCGGCCGAGGGGCAGGTGGTCGCCGTCGTCCTCTTCGCCCTCGTCTTCGGCTTTGCCGTGACGCGGGTGGCGGAGGAGCGGCGCGCCGCGCTGACGGGCTTCCTCGCCGCGCTGGTCGATACATTGCTGATCGTCGTCGGCTGGGTGTTGTGGCTCGCCCCGATCGGGGTGTTCGCCCTGGCATTGGTGGCCGGTAGCCGCTCAGGCCTCGCCACCGCCGGGGCACTGCTCCACTATATAGCCTTCATCGTCCTCATTTGCCTGGCTGTGACGGCGCTGGTCTACCCGCTGGTGATCCTGTTGGGCCAGATCGCGCCCGGCCGTTTTGCCCGTGCGGCCTTGCCGGCCCAGCTCATCGCCTTTTCGACGCAAAGCTCGATCGCCTCGTTGCCGGCGATGATCGCAGCGAGCGACGGCCCGCTGGCGGTGCGGGAAAGCACGCGCTCCATCGTGCTGCCGCTCGCCATCTCGCTGTTCCGCATCACCAGTCCGCCCGCCAATCTGGGCGTCGCCCTCTATGTGGCGGCGATGAACGGCGTGGCGCTCGGCCCGGTGCAGATCATGTTGGGCGTCGCGGTCGCCGCGATCGTCAGCCTGGCGGCGGTCGGCTTGCCGAGCCAGATCACCTTCTTCACCACCACCGGTCCCATCTGCCTCGCCATGGGCGTCCCGGTCGAGGCGTTACCGCTATTGCTCGCGGTGGAAACCGTGCCCGACATCTTCCGTACCGTTGGCAATGTCACCGCCGACATGGGGGTGACTCGCATCATCGATCGACTGGGCGCGACGCCTGTTGGCACCAATTTACGTGAAGATACGGAGAAAAATGATGCCAATTGATTGCTGCGGCAATTTTTATCATGATTTTTCATAATATTGTTCTTGCCTCCCGTCCGGGGCATCGCGATCAGAAGCTAAGGAGTAGGAGCGAGCCATCGGTCCGGCCTTCGTCAAGTAAGGCCAAGCTACAGGCCGCCACGTAGCAAGATTACCTTTCTTTAACTGGTGTCTTTTCGTGGATCGCTCCAAACGGTGCGCCACGGAGAAATTTGATGAATCAGAAAGTCTGCTGGCCCGATACTAGCTGGTCTTATGTTGATGAATTCGGGGTCTGGTGCCCGTCCTGTTCCACGCAGATCGCAAAGGTCGAGGAACTTACCGCCGATTGGCGTGAGCCTGCGAAATGCGCATGCGGATATCCCGAAGAGGAATGATCGCGGAGCAGAGGGCAACTGCTCCTCTGTTCAAGATGTGATCATGCTCACCCGTCATGCCGGGCTTGGGCGCCCGCTCTGGACGAATTGCTTCCAGGCAGACGGTTAATCTAGCCCCGCAGCGCCCGTTCCGTGATCAGCGTGTAGATGCGGGTTAGGTCGTGCAGGTCGGCGACCGCAACGGCCTCGTCCAGCTTGTGCATCGTCGCATTGTTGAGGCCGAATTCCGCTACCGGGCAGAGGCGCGAGAGGAAGCGTGCATCCGACGTGCCGCCGGTGGTCGACAATTCGGTGTCGAGGCCCGTCACGTCGCGGATAGCACCGCCGATCAGGGTGGAGAGCGTGCCCGGCTGCGTCAGGAAGGGCTCGCCGCTGATCTTCGCCTCGACGCTGCCGCCCTCACTCGTCGCGATCGCGCTGATCCGCTCGATCAACGATGCGCCGCTATGCTGGTCGTTGAAACGGATCGAGATGCGCGCCGTTGCCGCCGCCGGGATGACATTATGCGCCGGGTTGCCGACTTCCAGGTCGGTGATCTCGATATTGCTGGGCTGGAACCAGTCGGTGCCCTCGTCCAGCACCTCGGCATCGATCTTGGCCAGGATGCGGACCAGCGCCGGGATCGGATTGTCGGCCAGGTGCGGATAGGCGACATGGCCCTGCGTGCCCGCCACCTTGATCCACATGTTGACCGAGCCGCGCCGGCCGATCTTCACCACGTCGCCCAGCCGGGCCGAGGAGGTGGGTTCGCCGACCAGGCACATGTCGGGGTGCAGGCCATGGGCGACCATCCGGTCCATCAGCGCGAGCGTGCCATAGGTGGCCGGGCCTTCCTCGTCACCGGTGATGATCAGGCTGATCGTGCCAGGCAGGCCGTCGGGCAATTCGTGCAGCGCCGCGACGAAGGCAGCGATCGCGCCCTTCATGTCGACCGCGCCGCGGCCGTAGAGCAGGTCGCCGCGCACCACCGGGGTGAAAGGATCGCTGGCCCAGCCATGGCCGGGCGGGACGACGTCGAGATGGCCGGCAAAGGCGAAATGCGGGCCGGCGCCGGTGGTGCGCCAGGCGAGCAGATTTTCGACCGGGCCGTCGGGCGCGACGCCGCTGACGAAACGGTCTACGGTGAAGCCCAGCGGAACCAGCATCGCTTCCAGTTCGGCGAACACATCGCCGACGGCCGGGGTGACGGAGGGGCAGGCGAGCAGACGCTCGGCCAGGGCCAGGGCGTCATGATTGGTGCTGGTCTTGGTCATGGGGCAGCGTTAGCGAAAGCCGTCTTTCTTGACCAGCGCAGAGGAGAGGGGCCATGCCGAAGATCGATCTCGCCGCCATTCCACAAAGCAATGCCACCGGCTATCCGGGCGATCATGCGCTGGCGGTGGCCGGTCGCTACTATCGCCGGCTGGCCCCGGCGACGGGTCTTGGCGATTTCGGCGTCAGCCACGTCGTGCTGAAACCCGGCGCAGCCTCATCGCAACGCCACTGGCATGAGGGCGAGGACGAATTTGTCGTCCTGCTGTCGGGCGAGGCGGTGCTGGTCGAGGAGGGCGGGCGCACGCCGATGGCACCGGGCGACATGGCGGCCTTTCCCAAGGGGGTGGCGGATGGCCATCATCTGCTTAACGAAAGCGATGAGGACTGCGTGTTGCTTGCCTTTGGCCGTCCGTCTGTCAGTGATTGCCATTATCCCGATATCGATCTGCACCTGTCCGGTGGGGTCTATCGCCACAAGGATGGGAGCGTTTTTGCATGATGGATCGTCGTGGGTTGCTGGCCGGAATAAGTGGTGCTGTGGTCGCGGCGGGCGTGCCCTCGGTTTCGGCAGCGGCGCCCGCCGGGCTGATCCGGCCGCCGCGCCTGCGCGAAGGGGATGTGGTCGGCCTGGTCGAGCCGGCGGGTTTCACCGATGACGCCTTCGATCTGGACCTGGTCAAGGATACGATCCGGGCGATGGGGCTCAAGCCCAAGGCCGCGCCGCATCTGGTCGAGCGCTATGGCTATCTGGCGGGCAAGGATGCCGACCGCGCCGCCGACGTCAACGCCATGTATGCCGATCCGGAGGTGAAGGCGGTGTTCGCGGTGCGCGGCGGCTGGGGCTGCGCGCGCATGCTACCCTATCTCGATTTCAAGACGATCCGCGCCAATCCCAAGCTGTTGACCGGCTTTTCCGATATCACGGCGCTGCATCTCGCCTTTGCGGCCCGCGCCGGCTTCACCACCATCCATGGCCCCAATGCCGCCAGCGGCTGGGGCAAGCTCAGCTGGGACAGTTTTCGCGCGGTGGCGTTCGACGGGGCGACACCGACCTATGTCAATCCGGTGGGGACGGAGGATAGGCTGGTGCCGCGCAGCGGCCGCATCCGCACCTTTGGCAGCGGCAAGGCGAGCGGGCGGCTGCTGGGTGGCAATCTCACCGTGCTGACGGCGCTGATGGGCACGCCCTGGTTGCCCGATTTCACCGGCGCGATCCTGTTCGTGGAGGAAACCAACGAGGCGGAATATCGCATCGACCGGATGCTGACCCAATTGTCGCTGGCGGGCATATTGCCAAAGCTCGCCGGATTCGTCTTCGGCCAATGCACCAGTTGCACGGCCACCGGCGTGTCCTATGGCGGCTTCACCCTGTCGGAAGTGCTGGAGCAGCATCTGGCGCCGCTCGGCATCCCCGCTTTCCAGGGCGCGCTGTTCGGCCATATCGCCAACCAGTTCAGCCTGCCGGTCGGCGCCCGCGCCGAAATCGACGCGGACGCGGGTACGATCCGGTTGTTGGAGCCGGCTGTCAGTTAGAGCCTGATCGTTTGAGCTGGAAGCGCTCCGCGCTTCCAGCGATGGCGTGAATCAGGCTCTATTCCTTTGTTGCGGGCTTGGCGCCGTCCAGCGAGGCGACGGTGCCATTGCCGATCGGCTCGCCTTTCATCCCCTCTGCAACCTTCTCGGCCGCCGCCATGACGCGCAGCACATTCTCGCCGGCCAGCTTGGCGATGTCGGCATCGCTCCAGCCGCGGCGCATCAGTTCGGCCAGCAGCGCGGGATAGGTGGCGACGCTGCCCAGCCCCTGGGGCAGCGATCCCACGCCGTCGAAATCGCTGCCGATGCCGACATGGTCGACGCCCGCAACCTTGGCGATATGGTCGATATGGTCGGCGACCATCGACAGGGTGACGACCGGTTCGGGATTGGCCTTTTCCCATTCCGCCAGCGCCTTCTTCGCGCCCTCGGGATCACCGATATAAAGGCCGCCAAAGGGCGGGGCGTTATAGCGGGCCATTTCCGCGCTGCGCGCCGCGCTCCAGACCCGGCGGGCCTCCGACACATATTGCGGCGCGAAATTGACCATGACCACGCCGCCATTGGCCGCGACCTGCTGCAGGATCGCGTCGGACACGTTGCGCGGCGTGTTGCACAGCGCGCGTGCGCTGGAATGGGAGAAGATGACCGGCGCCTTGCTGACCTTCAGCGCGTCCATCATCACGCCTTCGCTCACATGGGCGAGGTCGACCAGCATGCCCAGGCGGTTGAGTTCATGCACCACCGCCTCGCCGAACGGGGTGAGGCCGTCATGCTGGGGATTGTCGGTGGCGCTGTCGGCCCAGGCGATGGTTCGGCTGTGGGTCAGCGTCAGATAGCCGACGCCAAGGTCGTGATAGGCGCGCAGCACGGCCAGGCTGCCGTCGATCTGGCCGCCGCCCTCGACCCCGATCATCGACGCGATCCGTCCGGCCTTGTGCGCGGCACGGACCTCGGCAGCGGTCGTGGCGAGGGTGAAGTCCTGCGGGTAGCGGCGGGCGAGGCTGTGGACCAGTTCGATCTGCTCGACCGTGTCCTTCACCTGCTGCAGTTCGGGCAGGTCGGCCGACACCCAGACGGACCAGAATTGCCCGCCCATCTGCCCGGCCCGCAGGCGGGTGATGTCGGTATGATATTGGCTGGGATCGAGCCGGTCGAGCGGCATGGTCCAGCGGGCGTCCCCGGCCTTGCCGGCCATCGCTTCGGGCCAGTCATTATGGCCGTCGATCAGCGGGGTGGCCTTCAGCACCTTGGCGATTCGCGCGGCATAGCGATCGGATGCGGGCGCGGCCGAGGCGGCGAAGGGGAGGGCGACGGTGGCGAGGAGCAGCGGCAGGGGTGCGAGGCGGAGGGATGTCATGGCGCGGGAGACTAGGGGGGCGACGTATCAAGTCAATCGCGGCTGGCGGGCGGGTGCGACATTGGCTAGACCCTTGAATCGATGACGATCGATCCGCTGTTGCTGCTGCAGGCCTATGCCATCGGCGTGTTCCCGATGTCCGATGACCGGCAGGCCGACGATGTCTATTGGGTCGAGCCCAAAAGGCGGGCGATCCTGCCGCTCCATGCCCTTCACCTGTCACGTTCGCTGTCAAAGACGATCCGGCAGGACAGGTTTCGCGTCACCGCCAACCGCGCCTTTGCCGGCATCGTCGCCCTATGTGCGGAAGCCGCGCCCGATCGTCCGTCGACCTGGATTAATGGCCCGATCGAGCGCGCCTATCGCCATCTCCACGAACTGGGCTTTGCCCATTCGATCGAATGCTGGGACGGGGATGAACTGGTCGGCGGCCTCTATGGCGTGGCGCTGGGTGGTGCCTTTTTCGGCGAGTCCATGGTGTCGCGCCGCACCGACGCGTCAAAGGTGGCGCTGGCCTGGCTGGTGGCGCGGATGCGCTTTGGCGGCTTCAGCCTGCTCGACTGCCAGTTCATGACCGATCATCTGCACAGCATGGGCGCGCAGGAAATCAGCCAGCGCGACTATCTTCAGTTGTTGGGCGTTGCCGTCGGCGACGTGCCGCTGGGAACGGGCGACGCAGCGCTGTCGGCCGGTTCGGGCGCGGCGGCCGAACTGGCGTTTGCGCCGCTGGCCGGCGATGCGGCGGCAGGCACCTTGCCCTTGTCGCCCAGCTTGACCGTGGCAGGACCGCTTTCGGGCCATTCCATCGTGCAGCTCTTGACCCAGACGTCATAGACCGGGTGCTGGACGACATTGCGGTCGGGCCGTTCGCGGAACAGCCAGCCGGAAAAATTGCGGCGCCACTTGCCGTCGGAACTGCTGCGCACGTCCAGCTGCACGAAGGCGCCGGTTTCCTGCACATTCTCCCAGGGGGCCGTGGTCTCGCACGCCTGCAGGCGGACGATGGCATCGCCGACGCGCAGCGCCTCGCCGGGCTTCATCGTCAGGTCGCGGGTCAGGCCGTTGCGCTTGTTGAGCAGGCCGATCACGGCGGTGCGCTCGGCCATCGGCGTGCCGGACAGGCTGGCCTCGTCCGCGTTGCGGATAGGCTGGCCCTCGATCTTTACCGGGCCGCTCTGATTCGCTTCTGGCGCATCATTGCGACCGCAGGCCGCCAGCAGCGCGCACCCCAGAAGCGGCGCGCCAAGCAGGATCGGCGGGAATCCCCCCGCCGGACGCCGAATCATGCCGCGTCGGGGCTCCATGCCTCGTAATCGCCGGTCGCCTTCTGGCGCTGGCCGCCCTTTTCGAGCGCGCCCGAGGGACGATAGGCGTTGGCGGTGCCGGTCGCGTTGGGGGTGAATTCCTTTTCCCAGATGCGCGGCGGCGGCAGGAAGCTTTCGGGCGTGCTCTCGATCGAGTGGTGCAGCCAGCCATGCCATTCGGCCGGCACGCGGCTCGAATCATTGGCGCCGTTATACATCACCCAGCGGCGCGTCAGGCCGTTCGGATCGACGCCGCCTTCATAATAGACATTGCCCTGATGGTCCTCGCCCACTTTCGTGCCCTTGCGGGCCGTGAAGAGCCAGGTGCCGAAGGTGGCGCCATTCCACCAGGTGAAGATGTTTGCCAGGATACCCATGGCCGATGCGCTTAGCCGCTGGGATTGACGTGGGCAAGGACGATATGGCCCTAACGGGCGGTTGTCGGGCAGAAATCGAGGTCGATCGCGCTCTTGCCGTCGGTTGTTGCGCATTTGCCCCAGGATAGGCGGTCGCCTTCCTTGATCCCCAGTTCCGCGGCGCGGCCGCCGCGCAGTTCCAGCACCGCCACCACCGGCACGCCGGCGGACACCGGCTCGCGTGAATAGGGGGCGACATTGGCGCCGATGAAGGCGATCGTGCCGTCCGTATGGATGAACAGCATGTCGAGCGGGATGATCGTGTTCTTCATCCAGAAGCTGGCGGTGCGCGGCGGCTCCATCGGGAACAGCATGCCCTTGTCGGCATCCAGCGCCTTGCGGAACATCAGCCCCTGTTCCTGCTCCGCCTCGGTCCGGGCGACTTCCACGTCGAAGCGATGCACCCCCTTCGCCGTGTGGATGACGAGGGGGAGCAGCGCGCCCTGCGGCGCGGCGGCCTGGACATTGCCGCTGTCATTTGCGGCGTCGGCGCCGGCATCGGGCTTTGCAGAGCAGGCCAGGAGCAGCGCGGGCAGGGCGGCGGCGAAAAGCAGTCGGGTAAGGATCATGCAATCCTGCCTAGCGGGTTTCGGGGAGGTGCGGGAGAGAATTAACCCTCAATCCTCCGCTTCGGGGAAGTCGCCGGGTGCTGCATCGACCCAGCGCCGGGCCAAGGCATAATCATGGCCGGCGCGCAGGAAGGCGGCGATCGCCTTTTCCCGTCCCTTGGGATCGGGCGCCTGCATTGCATAGGGGCCGATCCGCTTGCGTCGGGCGAATCGGTCGGCTGCCGCCCAGCGATCGGCCTGTGCCTGGGCATCGGCGGCGCCACGATCGGCCTCCTCTATGCCGGCGGCGCGCAGCGTTTCGGTGATGCGGCGGGCGCCATAGCCGCGCCGGCCAAGGGCGGCGCTCTTCATCAGGGCAAAGCTGCTGTCGTCGACATAGCCCAGTTCTGCAAAGCGGGCGACCAGCGCTTCGGGATCGGCCGGCGCTTCCCCGCCCCATCCGCGCTCGCGCAATTTGCGCGCAAGATAGGCGAGCAGCTTGCCGCGGCTGGTCGCGAACCGGCCGGCATAGCGCAGCGCCAATTCGCGCAATGCGTCTTCATCCAGGGGTGGGGGCGGGCGTTTGCTGGTCATGACCGGTCGTGCATTGTGCGCCATCATGCGCTAAGCGCCATCTTTATGCCACAGTCGGGCCGGAATTTTACCGCGCCTTATGGTCTAGAAGCACAGGCTGGATTGAAACTATCCGGTGCAAGTCGACGTCAAAACTGATAGCGGCCGCCGGAATATGACAGATATGACATTGGGTGACACCAATATGACGGGTTCGCAGATTATGATGGCACCTACGCCGACCAACGATGTTCTTCCGCGCCGCTTCTCCGATTTCGAGACGTTGGGCGAAGCGTTGGATTATGCGGCGCAGGGCAAGCGCGGTCTCAATTTCCATGATGCGCGCGGCAATCTGGCGCGGCCCTATCCGTTCAGCGCACTGCGCGAGGACGCGATCGCCTGTGCCCATCGCCTGATCGCCCATGGCGTGAAGCCCGAGGACCGCGTCGCCCTCGTCGCCGAAACCGGCGCCGACTTCGCCATGCTGTTCTTCGGCATCGTCTATGCCGGCGCCTGGCCTGTGCCGCTGCCGCTGCCGACCAGCTTTGGCGGCAAGGAAAGCTATATCGACCAGCTCAATGTCCAGCTGTCGAGCTGTGACCCGATGCTGTTCCTCTTCCCCAAGGAACTGGAGGACATGGCGGGCGAATCCGGTCGGCAGAAGTCGGTCGAGAGCATCGCCTTCGAGGATTTCATCGCCCGCGACGCGGTCCCCTGCGACCTGCCGCAGGCCAAGGGCGAGGAAATCGCCTATCTGCAATATTCGAGCGGTTCGACCCGCTTCCCCCATGGCGTCGCCGTGACGCACCATGCGCTGCTGTCCAACCTGTCGGCGCATAGCCATGGCATGGAAGTGCAGGAAAGCGATCGCTGCATCAGCTGGCTGCCCTGGTATCATGACATGGGCCTGGTCGGCTGCTTCCTGTCGGTCGTCGCCAACCAGGTGTCGACCGACTATATGAAGACCGAGGATTTCGCCCGCCGTCCGCTGGCCTGGCTGGACCTGATCAGCCGCAATGAAGGCACCTCGATCAGCTATTCGCCGACCTTCGGCTACGACATCTGCGCGCGTCGCATGTCGAGCCAGACCAAGGCGGCCGATCGTTTCGACCTGTCGCGCTGGCGCTTGGCCGGCAACGGCGCCGACATGATTCGCCCCGACGTGATGCAGAGCTTTGTTGATGCGTTTGGCGATGCCGGCTTCAGCCCCAAGGCGTTCCTGCCGAGCTATGGCCTGGCCGAAGCGACCCTGGCGGTCACCATCATGCCGCCGGGCGAAGGCATCATCGTCGAACTGGTCGAGGAAACCGACCTGTCGGGCGGTGCCGCACCGGAAGGCCGTCCGCAGCGTTTCCGCTCGATCGTCAATTGCGGCAAGCCCGCCAAGGACATGATCGTCGAGATCCGGGACGAGGATGGCGGCCTGATGAACGAGCGCCAGATCGGCAAGGTCTGGACCACCGGCCCCTCGCTGATGGTCGGCTATTTCCGCGATCCCGAAGCGACCGAGGCCTGCATGGCGGATGGCTGGCTGGACACGGGCGACATGGGCTATCTGTCCGATGGCTATCTCTACATTGTCGGCCGCGCCAAGGACATGATCATCATCAACGGCAAGAATCACTGGCCCCAGGATATCGAATGGGCCGTGGAACAGCTGCCGGGCTTCAAGCAGGGTGACATTGCCGCCTTTGCGATCACCACGCCGGGCGGCGAGGAAGCGCCGGCGGTGCTGGTCCATTGCCGCACCTCCGACAATGAGGAGCGTTCGCGTCTGCGCGACCAGATTCGCGAGCGGGTTCGCGCCATCACCGGCATGAACTGCGTCGTCGAACTGGTACCGCCGCGCACCCTGCCGCGCACCAGCTCCGGCAAGCTCAGCCGGTCCAAGGCACGCAACCTCTATCTGACCGGCGAGATCCGTCCTTACGATATCGCTGCCTGATCGGGCGACGCATACCGATTGATAACCATTGCCTGCTAGGCCGGGCATGTGGGTATCGAGCAAGGGCAATCCGAAACCGACCGACAGGGACGGGGCTCGCTAAGGGCGATGATGGGGCTCGCACGCCTCGTCGATGAAGCCGATATGCGCGTCCTGACTGCCCAGTTGCAGTCGGCAGACAGCGTCGCGCTGCTGCGTCTGGCGATGAACGTGTTCGGCCTGCTGTTCCTCTGGCGCGTGTTCGGTAGTCATGTTTCGGCGACCGTCATGATCGGCTGGAGCGTCGCGCTGATCGGCGCCGTTGCCATCAGTGCCCTGTTGATCCATCGCCGGAAGATCGGCGCAGGCGGCGTGCCGCAGGCGCGCGACCTGCGCCGCCATGCCCTGACCGGCCTGCTGCACGGCCTGGTCTGGGCGGCCTGCATGACGCTTTTTTCGAGGGGAGAGGGGGCCGAGCATCTGGTGGCGCTCTGGACCCTCATCAGCTGCATCATGGTGTGCGGCGCAATCAGCTATGCGGCGACGCCGCTGGCCGCGATCGCTTTCCTGGTCCCCTGCATTGTCGGCCTGTCGGCGATGTTCGATGGCGAAACCCTGTTGCCGCTGCGGGCGCTCGCCACCAGCTATGCACTGTCGCTGCTGGTCGGCTGCCTCATCTATGCCCGCACCTTCGCGCGCCAGCACAGCACCACGGTCCAGTTGGCCGAGCAGACCGAAGTCGTCAGCCTGTTGCTGCGCGAATATGAGCAGGGCGCATCCGACTGGCTGTGGCAGACCGATGCGCTGCGCCGGATCAGCGGCGTATCCCAGCGTTTCGCCGAAAGCGTCGGCATGACGCCGCAGGCGCTGGAAGGGGCGCCGCTGGTCCAGGTTCTGGCTGGCGCCGGATGGGAAAGCGGCCGCTTCGCCTCCAGCCTGCATAGCCTGGCGGATCATCTCAAGCGGCGGGAGAGCTTCAGCAATCTGGCGTTGCCCGTCGATGTGCAGGGGCGCACGCGCTGGCTCGAACTGTCGGCCTCGCCCCGCTATGATGACAATGGCAATTTCCAGGGCTTTCGCGGTGTCGGGTCCGATATCACCGTCCAGCGGGAATCGGCCGACAAGATCGCCCAGCTGGCGCGGTTCGACACGCTCACCGGCCTGCCCAACCGCGCCCATCTGCGCGATGCGCTGGATCAGGCGATGGCAGACACCGGCAATCGCCGGCCCGGCTGCGCGTTCCTGATGCTTGATCTCGACCGGTTCAAGGCGATCAATGACAGCCTGGGCCATCAGGTCGGCGACCAGCTGCTCAGCCAGGTGGCGCAGCGCCTGCGCCATGTCTGTGGCGGTGCCGGCTTTTGCGGTCGTATCGGTGGCGATGAATTTGGCGTGGTGATCGCGCGGATCGACGACGACCGGGCGGTGGCGCGCCTGTCGATCGCGATCATCGACGCGCTGTCGGCCCCCTATCAGATCGATCAGCATGTGCTGCATGTCGGGGCGTCGGTTGGCTCGGCCGTCTCGCCGATCGACGGGCACCAGTCCGAATCGATCATTCGCAGCGCCGATCTGGCGCTCTATCGCGCCAAGGACGAAGGGGGCGGCGTCCATTGTCCCTATGAGCCGCAGCTGCATGCCAAGGCGGAGGAACGGCAGCGTCTGGAGCAGGCGCTGCGCGAGGCGCTGGAGAAGGATCAGCTCCATCTTCTCTATCAGCCGGTGGTGGATGCCACCTCAGGCGTGATTACCGGTTTCGAGGCGCTGGCGCGTTGGACCCATCCCGAACTGGGGCCGATCCCGCCGTCGAAATTCGTGCCGGTGGCCGAGGAGGCTCGGTTGATCGGGCCGATCGGCGAATGGGTGCTGCGGACCGCCTGCCGCGAGGCGATGCGCTGGCCCGCGCATATAAGGGTCGCCGTCAACGTGTCGGCGGAACAGCTGCACCAGTCCAACTTCATCTCCGCAGTGATCAATGCGCTGGCCCAGAGCGGGCTCGATGCGCGGCGGCTGGAGCTGGAGGTCACCGAAAGCGTGTTCATGCATGAGGATGACGGCGCGCTGCGCGTGCTGGATCAGTTGCAGGCGATGGGCATACAATTGTCGCTCGACGATTTCGGCACCGGCTATTCCTCGCTTGGCTATCTCAGCCGCACCCGTTTCAACACGATCAAGATCGATCGCAGCTTCGTCGTCGGGGCGGCACATAACACGCCGGAGAATCTGGCGATCATCCGGGCGGTGGTGACGCTGGCGGAAAGCCTGGGCATGTCGACTACGGCGGAAGGGGTGGAAACCGCGACCGAGCTGGACATGGTGCGCCGGCTGGGCTGCAAGAAGGTGCAGGGCTATTATTATGGCCGGCCGATGCTGCCGCAGGATGCGGCGCGCCTGTTCCCCGATCCGCCGGCGCAGGCCTGCGCCGTAGGCTGAGGCAGGGCCTCAGCCCTGCTGAACCTGCCGTTCGACCATCGTCCATAGCGCGCCGAAGGCCTGGGCCGGGGGCGAGGCGGGGGCGAAGGCGCCCAGTGGCTTGCGACGGACCGTCATCTGCTCGATCGTGCTGGCCATAGGGATCGCGCCCCAGCCGGGCTGTTCGTCCAGTGCCTTGCGATGCAGGCTGCGGCGGCGGTCGACCATCGAATAGACCGGCAGGATCGGCGCATGATTGCCGCCGCGCTGCACCAGATAGCGTGCCACCTCGCCCATCGCGCGCTGCGACAGGGGGGAGGGGATGACCGGGATGACGATCAGGTCGGCGGCGCGCAGCACCTGCTCGCTGGTTTCGGTGAGGCCCGGCGGGCAATCGAGGATGATGCGGTCATAATCCTTGCCCAGGCTCTCGATCAGCTTGGCCAGCCGCTTCTTCTTGTCCATCTCGCGGAACAGATGGTCGAGGCTGCGCAGCGAGGTGTCGGCGGCGATCAGGTCCAGACCCGGCACGGTGGTGGGCTGGATCAGCTTGCGGACCTCGACATCCTTGCTGAAGATGGCCTGGGCGGCATCGCGGCTTTCAAGATCGGTGGAGAGGAGCCAGCTCGACGCGGCCTGCGGGTCGAGGTCCCAGAGCAGGGTCCGCCGCTTCGATATGCTCGCCGACGCCCAGGCGAGGTTGACCGAAAAGGTGGTTTTGCCAACGCCCCCCTTGAGGCTGTAGACGGCGATGGTCGCCAATGCCGGTTCCTTTGCCATGGGAGAGGAAGCTACGGCTTCCCCCCGTCAAAGCAAGGGCTCAAATCAGCCGCTTGTTACATGGGCGTGACAAGCGGCTGATATTCAGAGAATTTCCAGAACCTTGTCCTGGGGGCGGCAGAAGCGCACGCCTTTCTCGGTTTCGACGAAGGGGCGGTTCACATAGGCCGGATTGGCCGCCATCTCGTCCAGGATCGCATCCGCCGTCATGTCGGGCAGACCGCGTTCCTCGGCATCGGTGCCCATCTTGCGGATCGCTTCGGCCGGGGTCATCCCGGCGTCGGCGAACAGCTGGGCCAGCTTGTCGCGCGTGAAGGGGGTCTTGAGATATTCGACCACCTCCACCTCGACGCCTGGCGTTTCCTCAAGGATCGCCAGCGTCTTGCGCGACGTGCCGCATTTGGGATTGTGCCAGATGGTGGCCTTCACTGGCCATCCTTACGGGCAAGCCATTCTTCCAGCCACTTGATCGTATAGTCGCCATTGAGGAATTCGGGATCCTTCAGCAGCGCCTGGTGCAGCGGGATGGTGGTCTTCATCCCTTCGATCACATATTCCTCCAGCGCGCGGCGCAGACGCATGATCGCGCCCTCGCGGGTGCGGCCATAGACGATCAGCTTGCCGATCATGGAGTCGTAGTAAGGCGGCACCTTATAGCCCTGATACAGGCCGCTATCGACGCGGACATGCATGCCGCCCGGAACATGATAGCTGGTGACGGTGCCCGGAGAGGGCGCGAAGGTCTTGGGATCTTCCGCGTTGATGCGGCATTCGATCGCATGGCCGGTGAAGCGGATATCTTCCTGGTTCACCGACAGCGGCTTGCCTTCGGCAACGCGGATCTGTTCGCGCACCAGGTCGAGGCCGGTGATCATCTCGGTCACGGGATGTTCCACCTGCAGGCGGGTATTCATCTCGATGAAGTAGAATTCACCATTTTCCCACAGGAACTCGATGGTGCCCGCGCCGCGATAGCCCATGTCGGCCATCGCCTTGGCACAGATGCCGCCGATCCGTTCGCGCTCGGTCTGGCTCAGGACGGGCGAGGGCGCTTCTTCCAGCACCTTCTGGTGACGGCGCTGCAGCGAGCAGTCGCGTTCGCCAAGATGGATGGCGTTGCCATTGCCGTCACCGAACACCTGGATTTCGATGTGGCGCGGATTGCCGAGATATTTCTCGATATAGACGGTGGCGTCGCCGAACGCGGCCTTCGCTTCCGAACCGGCCTGCTGCATCAGCGTTTCTAGCTGGTCGGGCGAGGTGCAGACCTTCATGCCGCGACCGCCGCCGCCGGACGCGGCCTTGATGATCACCGGATAGCCGGCAGCATCGGCAATCGCGCGCGCTTCCTCGACATCGCTGACCGCGCCGTCCGAACCGGGCACCAGCGGCAGGCCGAGCGCGCCAGCGGTACGCTTCGCCTCGATCTTGTCGCCCATGGTGCGGATATGTTCGGGCTTGGGACCGACAAAGGCGAGACCATGGGCCTCGACGATCTCGGCGAACTTGGCGTTTTCGCTGAGGAAGCCATAGCCCGGATGGATCGCGTCGGCGCCGCTGATCTCGGCTGCAGAGATGATCGCGGCGATGTTGAGATAGCTGTCCTTGGCGGCGGGCGGCCCGATGCAGATCGCCTCGTCGGCGAGGCGCACATGCATGGCATCGGCGTCGGCGGTCGAATGGACCGCCACCGTCTTGATGCCCATTTCATGGCAGGCGCGGTGGATGCGCAGCGCGATTTCGCCCCGGTTGGCGATCAGCAGTTTTTCGATGGCCATGGGATCGCGGCCTTATTCGATGACGATCAGCGGCTGGTCATATTCGACCGGCTGGCCGTTATCGACCAGCACGGCCTTGACGGTGCCGGCGACGGGCGCGGTAATCGCGTTCATCACCTTCATGGCCTCGACGATCAGCACGGTTTCACCGGCCTTTACCTGTGCACCGACGCGCGCGAAGGGCGCGGCGCCCGGCTCGGCCGAAAGATAGGCGGTGCCAACGATCGGCGACTTCACCACATTGCCGGCGGGCAGGGCAGGCTCGGCCGCCGCGGCGGGAGCAGCGGCCGGTGCCGCAGCAGGGGCAGCGACGGGTGCCGCTACGGCAGCGGGCGCTGCGAAGATGGGGGCTCCGCCACCGATCTTGCGCGCCACGCGAATCTTGCGATCGCCGTCCTCGACCTCGATCTCGGTCAGGTTGGTGTCGTCCAGCAAAGCTGCCAGTTCGCGCACCAGGGTGACGTCCACCTGCATCGCGCCCTTGTCATGCTTGTCGTTCATGCTTGACCCTTGTCGTCTTTCAAAATGCGTTCTGGCGGCCAGCGCCTATGCTCATTTGCGCCAAAGCGCAACTTTTGTGCGTTCTACAGTTCCAGAGCTGCTTCGAGCGCCAGCATGTAGGACATGGCGCCAAAGCCCGCGATCGTGCCCTTGGCGGCCATGCCGACATAGGATTTGTGGCGGAAGGCCTCGCGCGTGTGCGGGTTAGACAGGTGGATCTCTATCACCGGCACGGTGATGCTCTTGATCGCATCATGCAGCGCGATCGACGTGTGGGTATAGGCGCCGGGATTCATGATGATGGCGTGGGCGCCCTCGCGATGCGCCTCCTGCATCCAGTCGACCAGATGGCCTTCATGATTGGACTGGCGGAAGTCGATTTCGACATGGGCGCGGTGGGCGGCATCCTCCATCCGCTCGGCAATGTCGTCCAGCGTGTCATAGCCGTAGATTTCCGGTTCGCGGGTGCCGAGCATGTTGAGGTTCGGGCCGTTGAGAACATAGATTTTGCGTGTGTCCGCCATGGCGATCCCCCAGTCGGTCGAGACTTGTCTGTTGCGGGCGCGGCGTCGCCGCCCCTATATGCGCGCTGATCTTTAGCCCTTCGTGTCGCGCCAAGTCGAGACACGTTTCCAGCCACGAACGGGATAATGTAGTGAGCATCGACGGCACCATCTCCATCCATATCAATGGCGAGCATCGCCGCATCCGCGACGGCCTGACCCTGGCCGAGCTGGCGAGCGAGCTGGGCTTCGCGCCGGAGAAGGTGGCGGTGGAGCGCAATCTGGAAGTGGTGCCGCGCTCGACCCTGGCCGATGTGAAGGTCGAAGACGGCGACGAGTTGGAGATCGTCCATTTTGTGGGTGGCGGCGATGTGTCCCCGGTGGATGACGATAGCTGGACGGTGGCGGGCAAGACCTTCCGCTCGCGCCTGATCGTGGGCACCGGCAAATACAAGAATTTCGAGCAGAATGCCGCCGCGCTGGTCGCGTCGGGGGCGGAGATCGTCACCGTGGCGGTGCGTCGCGTCAATGTGTCCGATCCCAACGCGCCGATGCTGACCGACTATATCGACCCGAAAAAGGTCACCTACCTGCCCAACACCGCCGGCTGCTTCACCGGTGAGGAGGCGATCCGCACCCTGCGCCTGGCGCGCGAGGCGGGCGGCTGGGAACTGGTGAAGCTGGAAGTGCTGGGCGAAGCGCGGACGCTCTACCCGGATATGGTCGAAACGCTGCGCGCGACCGAGGTGCTGGCCAAGGAAGGCTTCAAGCCGATGGTCTATTGCGTTGACGATCCGATCGCGGCCAAGCGGCTGGAGGATGCCGGGGCGGTCGCGATCATGCCGCTGGGCGCGCCGATCGGGTCGGGCCTGGGCATCCAGAACAAGGTGACGATCCGCCTGATCGTGGAAGGCACCAAGCTGCCCGTGCTGGTCGATGCGGGCGTGGGCACCGCGTCTGAAGCGGCGCAGGCGATGGAGCTGGGCTGCACCGGCGTGCTGATGAACACCGCCATTGCCGAGGCGAAGGACCCGGTGCTGATGGCGGCGGCGATGAAGGCGGGTGTCGAGGCCGGCCGCATGGCCTATCGCGCCGGCCGCATGGGCAAGCGCATGTATGCCGACCCGTCGAGCCCGCTTGCCGGCCTGATCTGATTCCAGGGCGTCGCGGCGCGGGATTCGACGCGACAGTCGAAGTTCACAGTGTCGTGGGGGTGATTCCGGGCCAATGCGCCGGGAACGCGCCCGCGACGCGACAGCGAAGCGACAGTCGCGCGACAATCGGGTCACGATCGCGCGCGTCCGACGCGACAGTGACGCGACACGAAGGCGACAGTGAAGCGACGCCTGGACGGCACATGACCGGTTGCTTGGGGGCGGATGTCCCATCCCTCAAGTTAATCAGAAGAGGCGCGTGTAGGACAGCGCGGTTGAGGGGGGGAGCTGTCGCTAACAGCATCGTCACCCTGAACTTGTTTCAGGGTCCATTTGTCCCAGCAGGCCAATAGGCAATTGGGCTGGATGGATGCTGAAACAAGTTCAGCATGACGTTGTGAGGGAGGGTCGGAAGCCCATTATTTTACCGATCAGGTTGACCGTGATCCTATCCCTCGTTCTTCATTCCTCGCCCCGCAACTCCAGCCGGCTGGCGCGGTCGAAGATGGTGAGCACCAGCGGGTCGGCTTCGGCGGCGCGGACGGCGACGTGGAAATCGACCGGGGGCATGAGCGGGGCGCCGGGCACCGGGACCAGTCGGCCTTCGGCCAGTTGCTGGCGCGCCATTGGCCGGGGAAAGATGCCGATGCCGCCGCCTTCCAGCACGATGTCGATCATGGTGCGGACATTGTTGCAGAGGTTGAGCGGGCAGTCGGCCAGGTCCGACGCGGCGATCGCGTCCTTCATGATGCGGTAGAGCGGCGACAGGTTGGTGAGCGACCAGATCGGTGGGCGGATGTCTGCCATGGTCGTGACGGTCGCGGGGCTGGCGAGCCAGAGCAGGTCGACGCTGCCGATCGGCGCGGTGCGCAGCATCGGATGGGCGATGCGGCCGGCGGCGAAGGCGAGGTCGGCATGGCCCGAGGCGAGCTGCTGGATGAGGTCGGCGGTAAGCGCGATGTCGACCTCCAGGCTGACATGGGGCAGGTCGCGGCCAAGCTGGGCGACGAAGCCGGGCAGGCAGCTGGCGGCGGCAATTTCGCCCGCGCCGATGCGGATGATGCCGGTCGCGCCGGATATGTCGCTGCACCCCATCAGCACGCCCTGGAAACGCGCCCATAGCGGTTCGCTCTCGCGCACCAGCTCGCGCCCGGCGGGCGTGAGGGCCATCGTCCGCCCCTCGCGCCGGAAGAGCGCGGTGCCCAGATGGCTTTCCAGTTCGCGCACCCGCGCGGAAATGGCCGGCTGGGTGGTGTTGAGGCGCGCCGCCGCCGCCGCGAAAGTGCCCAGCCGCGCTATCCAGAGCAGAGTTTCGAGATGGTAGAAGGCGATGCGATTGATAGACATTGTTTGGGTTTAACCGAAAAAACAAATCATTGGTATTGATCGGTTTGCCTGCCTAGTCTGCGCCGAAATTTCAAAAGGATGGATGCCGATGGCCAAGAAGCTCTACCCCGATGCCGCCGCCGCGCTGGAGGGGCTGCTGTTCGACGGCATGCATCTGTGCGCGGGCGGCTTTGGCCTGTGCGGCATCCCCGAACGGCTGATCGACGCGATCCGCGATTCGGGGGTCAAGGACCTGACCATCGCCAGCAACAATGCGGGCATCGACGGCGAGGGGCTGGGCAAGCTGCTGCGCACGCGCCAGGTCAAGAAGATGATCTCCTCCTATGTCGGCGAGAACAAGGAGTTCGAGCGGCAATATCTGGCCGGTGAGCTGGAGGTGGAATTCTGCCCCCAGGGGACGCTGGCCGAGCGCTGCCGCGCGGGCGGGGCGGGCATTCCCGGCTTCTATACCAAGACCGGCGTCGGCACCGCGGTGGCCGAGGGCAAGGAAGTGAAGAGTTTCGACGGCCAGGACTATATATTGGAGCGCGGCATCTTTGCCGATGTCGCGATCATCAAGGGCTGGAAGGCCGACGAGAGCGGCAACCTGATCTTCCGCAAGACCGCGCGCAATTTCAACGCGCCGATGGCGACGGCGGCGAAGATCTGTATCGCCGAGGTGGAGGAAGTGGTGCCCGTGGGCAGCCTCGACCCCGATGCGATCCATCTGCCCGGCATCTACGTCAAGCGGATGATCGTTGGCGCCCCCTATGACAAGAAGATCGAGTTCCGCACCGTGCGGCAGAGGGACGCGGCCTGATGGCGACGATGATGCGGCTTGCGCCGGCGCTGTTGCTGGCGCCGCTGGCAGCCTGTGCGACCACCACCGCGACGACTAGAGCGACTGGCCCGGCGCCGGTGACGCCGACCGGACCGGCGGTGCCGCCGGCGGGCATGCAATATCTCTATGGATCGGGCGAGGCGGCGGCGCTGTCGCGCCAGGCCTGGACCGCTTTGGTCGCTCATGCCGCTGCCGTCGTGAAGGCACGGCCGGCCGATTCTGTCGTGCTGGCCGAAGGCGCGAGCCTGGACGCGCCCAAATATGTGCCGTGCGGCAACCGGCCCTTCGCCGCCGTGTTCGACGTCGACGAGACGGTGATGCTGAACACCGGCTTCGAATATCATGATGCGAAGACCGGCAAGGGCTATGATGCCGCCGACTGGGACGCGTGGGAAAAGACCGGCGAAGGCGCGGTCGGCCCGGTGCCGGGCGCTGACAGCGGCCTCGACGCGCTGCGGGCAATGGGCGTGACCGTGATCTTCAACACCAACCGCTCGGCCGCCAATGCGGACGCGACCGCGCGCGCGATCAAGGCGGCGGGGCTGGGCGAGGCTGTGCATGGCCAGACGCTGTATCTGGCCGGCGATGATGCGATGGGATCGCGCAAGGACGGCCGGCGCTGGACGATTTCGCGCAGCTATTGCGTGATCGCGCTGGGCGGCGACCAGCTTGGCGATTTCACCGACCTGTTCAATGCGGGGCAGTCGGTGCCGGCGCGCCGCGCCGCGACGCAAGGCCCGGCAATCGCGAAACTTTGGGGCGCGGGCTGGTTCGTCCTGCCCAACCCCGTTTATGGCAGCGGCCTCAAGGGCGGCTTCGACGATGTTTTTCCTGCCGACAAGAGGTGGGCGCCGGGAGGCGCGAAGCCATGATCGGCTTTCGGGCGGCAGAGCATCCGGGCGCGCTGTCGCTAAAGGGTAATTTGGCGCCGGAAAAGGACGCGTTCGAACTGGCCCGCTTTTGGATAAGTCCTGAAGAGGGGCGGTCGCGCGTGTTAATCGGCTTCCCTGACAAGTGGCGGCCGGAGTTGCTGGGTTCGCTGTTGGTGGAAAGCGTGCATACGGCTGCCAAGGCTTACGCCCAGACAGCGCAAATGTCCGAGGAAGAGGCCTTGCGCCGTATCTGGCAGGGGCTTGATGAGGAACGCGCGAGGCTGAACGCCGAGCCTGCGAAGGAGAGTGAGTGATGGCCTGGACCCGTGACGAGATGGCCGCGCGTGCGGCGAAGGAGCTGGAGGACGGCTTCTATGTGAATCTGGGCATCGGCATCCCGACGCTGGTGGCGAACCATATTCCCGATGGCGTGGAAGTGACGCTGCAGTCGGAAAATGGCATGCTGGGCATCGGCCCCTTTCCCTATGAGGGGGATGAGGATGCGGACCTGATCAACGCCGGCAAGCAGACGATCAGCGAGCTGCCGCAATCGGCCTATTTCAGTTCGTCCGACAGTTTCGCGATGATCCGCGGCGGGCATATCGACCTCACCGTCCTTGGCGCGATGGAAGTGGCCGAGAATGGCGACATCGCCAACTGGATGATCCCCGGCAAGATGATCAAGGGCATGGGCGGCGCGATGGACCTGGTCGCGGGCGTCAAGAAGATCATCGTGGTGATGGAGCATACATCCAAGAATGGCGATCCCAAGTTCATCCCGGCCTGCACCCTGCCGCTGACCGGCAAGAATGTGGTCGACATGATCGTCACGGACCTGTGCGTGTTCCAGCGTCCCGACCATGACAGCCCGTTCAAGCTTGTCGAGCTGGCACCGGGCGTGACCGCCGAGGAAGTCGCTGCTAAGACGACCGCCCATTATCTCAGCTAAGGGCGTTTCATGAGCCTCGAAGGCACCTATGACGAAGCCAATATCTTTGCCCTGATCCTGCAGGGCAAGATCCCGTCGACCAAGCTGTACGAGGACGAGAACACCTTCGCCTTCCTCGACATCATGCCGCAGACGCGGGGCCATGCGCTGGTCATTTCCAAATGGTCCAAGGCGCGCAACCTGCTGGAGATGGAGGATGAGGCGCTGGGTGAGGTGATGGCGACCACCAAGAAGGTCGCCACCGCCATCCGCAAGGCGCTGGACCCCGACGGCATCCAGATCGCCCAGTTCAACGGCGCGCCGGCGGGCCAGACGATCTTTCACCTGCACGTCCATATCCTGCCGCGCTGGGAAGGCGACCCCAAGGGCTTCGCCGCCCATGGCGCCGGCGCGCAGGCGGACAAGGATGCGCTGGCGGCGCTGGCCGAAGAGATTCGCGCGCAGTTCTGACGTGGCACTCAAACCCTTCAAGGCGCCGGGCGCGCGGCTGGCGCTGCGGTCCAAGCCCGCCAACAGCTATCTGACCGGCGATCGGGGTGGAGCCGAGGTGATCCTCGACATCTCGCGGCTGCTCTCGCGTGCCTTTCACCCGACGCCGACCGGCATCGACCGGGTCGAATATGTCTATGCCCGCGAATTGCTGGAGCGGATGCCGGACCGGCTGGCCTTCGCCGCCGTTCACCCCGCCGGCGGCTATTATGGCCGCCTGAACCATGCCGCGGTGCGCCAGTTCCTGGCCTTCACCGCCGCGAAATGGCGCAATGTGGATTCGCCAGACGAGCGCAAGGAGCGGGCGGCGGTGATCCGCCACATGTTCGCGACACGCCCGCGCCCGGTGCCCAAGGCCAAGGGGCCGCGCATCTATCTGCAGGCATCGCCCCATCATCTGGACGATGCGGCGCAGGTAGGGGCGATTTTGCGGGCGGAAGGCGCGAAGTTCGTCACGCTGGTGCATGACGTCATTCCGCTGAGCCATCCCGAGTTCGCCCGGCCGCAAGGGGCAGACGAGCATCGTCGCCGGCTGCGCAGCATCGATCTTTATGCAACCGGCATCATCGGCAATAGCCAGGCGACGCTGGACGCGCTGGAACCGCATCTGTCGAACGGTCTGACGGATCGCAGGACATGCGTCGCCCATTTCGGCGCCGATCCGCCCGACGTCTTTGGCGGGTCGGACACGGCGATCCCGCAGCGGCCCTATTTCGTCTATCTGTCGACCATCGAGCCGCGGAAGAATCATCTGCTGCTGCTCAATATCTGGCGGCGGATGGTGGACGAACTGGGTGATGCGGCGCCGATGCTGGTGCTGATCGGCCGGCGCGGCTGGGAAAATGAGAATGTCATCGACATGCTGGAGCGCGGCGAGGCGCTGCGCGGCCATGTGATCGAGGCGGGCGAGCTGCCCGACAACCAGATGCAGGATCTGGTCGCGGGCGCGCGGGCGATGCTGATGCCATCCTTTGCCGAAGGATTCGGCATGCCGGTGGTCGAGGCGCTATGTGCCGGCGTCCCGGTGATCTGCAGCGACATTTCGGCCCATCGTGAAGTCGGCGGGGACGCGCCCGATTATATCGATCCGCTCGATGGCATGGGCTGGATGCGGATGATCCACGCCTATGCCGCAGCGGATTCGCCACAGCGGGCGGCGCAACTTGCACGGATCGGCGGATGGCATGCGCCGACCTGGCGTGACTATTTCGACATAGTGGCGGAACTGATGGAAGAAGTGACAGCTTCTGTTCCTTGACCTCCCATCGGTGGACGGACATGGAGAGGGGCGACGGGGATGAAGGCCATGGCGCCTTGCGGTTGTTCAGGGGATCAGGCGGCAGTGTGTCGAGGTGAAGAGCGTGCGTGGCAGGGCCGGCGCAAAGGGGCGCCCGTAGCGTGACCCCGCCGCCGTTCCTGCGATCGCCTCCCTTTCCCGGAGCTCCGGCTTGTGTCGCCGCGATCAGCCTGCCGATGCCGCCGGGCAGCAGTATGATCCCGGATGATGTGCTCGACGCCATCGCAGAGGCGCGGGTCGGTGGCGATTTCTGGGGCGCACAGGCGCCGCAGGTGCGGATCGTGGTGCGCGCGGGCGTGGCCGTTGGCGCGGAGGCCTGTCGCGGCCTGCTGCCATCGCAGATCGCTATCCTGCCGCCCGCACAGGCGGGGGCGGCGGCCGGCATGGGTGCTTCGCCCAAGGGCGAGGTCTTGCCCGCGGGCTGCGACCCCTGGAGCCTGATCGCCGGCGCGCAATCGGTGCATGCCCCCATGGACGATGAACTGGCGATCATCGCCGGGTTGCTGGGTGTGGCGGTTTTCAGGGCCGACGGCCTGCCGGTCCCCGCGGCGCGCCTGCGGGAGGCGGCGCGCGCGCGCCTGTCTGCGGCCCATTATCGCGACTGTTTTTCCGGCAAGCGGGTGGAGGCGGCTGACATTTTGCCGCTTCTGGCCGACTGGCGCCGGCATATCGATGGCAATCGGCATATCGCCGCTGCCAGTGGCATGGCCTTCTGGAAGCGCGAGGCGATCCGCAATTTCCTGTGGGATGGCCAGGCGTCGCCGCCCTTTCTTCCGCCAGGGCGCGGATTGGCCCGCGCGCGCAGGACCGGCGGCGCATTGGCGATATGGCCTTCGCGCGTGCCGCCCATGACCATTGTCGACGCGGCCGACATGCATGTTCCGATCGTGCGTGTGGAGGACGGTTTCCTGCGGTCGCGCGGCCTGGGGGCTGCGCTGCACCCGCCCGGATCGGTGGTGATCGATCGAACGGGCCTCTATTATAATGCGCGTGTCGCCAGCGATCTGGAGACGCTGCTGGCGACCCATCCGTTCCCCGCTGCCCTGGTCGATCGCGCGCGGCGGTTGCGGACCAGGGTCTGTGCAGCCGGCGTGACCAAATATGGCCCCGAGACGGGCCGCATGATCGACCTGCCAGCCGGCCGACGCACGGTGCTGGCGGTGGGGCAGGTCGATGATGACCTGTCGGTGCAGCTGGGCGGTGCCGGCGTGGATGGCAATCTGGATTTCCTGGCCCGCGTGCGCCGGGCCGAGCCGGATGCCTGGATCATCTATCGTCCGCATCCCGATGTGCAGGCCGGCCATCGCAAGGGGCATCTGAGCGATGCCGCGGTGCTGGCGCATGCCGATGTGATCGACACCGGCGCGCCGTTGATGGAACTGGTCCAGACGGTGGACGAGGTGCACGTCCTCTCGTCGCTCACCGGGTTCGAGGCGCTGATGCGCGGATGTCGGGTGACCGTGCATGGCATGCCCTTCTACGCGGGCTGGGGCCTGACCCGCGATCTGGCAAAGCCATTGGCGCGAAGGGGGCGTCAACTGGACGTGGATCAGCTTGTGGCCGGCGCCCTCATTCTCTATCCTCGCTATCTTGATCCGGTAACAGGCTTGCCATGTGGTCCCGAACTGATGGTGGATCGCATGGCCAGTGGATCGACGCCGCCGATGACCTGGCTGATTCGGTTGCGGGTACTGCAGGGGAAGCTACGAAGATTTATGACCTTGTCCGCTGAGTTCCTTCATGGCTGAACCCACGTCCAAAACATTCTTGTTCCTGCAGGGGCCACACGGTCCCTATTTCTCGATGCTTGCGGATGCGTTGCGCAAGCGCGGGCATTCTGCTCTGCGGATCAATATTAATGGTGGCGACAAGGTCGATTGGCTAGGAGAGGCCACCGATTATCGTGGAACATTTCGTAACTGGCCGCTCTTCTTTGACGATTTTATCGTCAATCATGGCGTTACGGACCTGATTCTCTATGGTGATTGCCGTCCCTACCATACCTCGGCACATGGCATGGCACGGCTGCGCAACCTGCATGTTCATGTCGTTGAGGAAGGGTATATTCGCCCCGATTTCCTGACCTTGCAAGATGATGGCGTGAATGGCAATTCGACTCTGCCGCTGGACCCGCAATGGTACCTGGACCTAGTCCGGGGCCTGCCGGACTATATCGATAATCTGCCGCCCGTGCCCTCGACCTTCAATGCCCGTGCGCGCAACACGATGCGCAATGGCCTGGCCGCTGCATTCATGCGGCCCTATTTCCCATTCTACCGAACCCACCGGCCGCATAGTTTCCTGATGGAATCGGTCGCCTGGTGTCGCAAGCTGGTCATGCGTCGCGGTGACGGGCGCCGGTCTTTCAAGGCGTGGGATACGGTCAAGGATAAGCCCTATTTCGCGCTCCCGTTGCAACTCAACTCCGACTATCAGATTCGCGTTCATTCGCCCTTCGGCAACATGCGCGCTGCGCTGCGTTTCGCTATCAAGAGCTTTGCGCAGCATGCGCCTGATCATGTCTCTCTTGTGGTGAAACGCCATCCGCTGGACCCCGGTCTTGTCGCCTGGGACCGACTGACTCGCCGGCTGGCCGCTCATTATGGCGTAAAGGACCGTGTCGTCTATCTGGCCGATTGGGACATTGCCGAAGTGGTGGGCAAGTCGTTGGGCGTGGTGACGGTGAACAGCACTGTAGGCACGCTGGCGCTCAATGCCGGCAAGCCTGTCGTGGTTCTGGGGCACGCAGTCTACAAGGTGCCAGGAGTGGTGCATCAGTCGAGCCTTGATGATTTCTGGTCGGCGCCGCGCCAGCCGGACATGACGCTCTATTCAGCGTTTCGGCGAGTTCTGGTCGATCGCTGCCTCATTCGCGGAGGGCTTCTGAGCGAGGAAGGGCTGCAGATGCTCGTCAGCAACGCGGTTGATCGGCTGTTGCAGGCGCCTGCGCAGATTATCCGGCCAGACCGAGGCCGCGCACCACGATGGACAATGCAAAAGGGCACGGCGTTACGTGGAGTACGCTAAAGGACAATTTTGGTGACCATCGCCATTGATCGGCGAATGCGCAATCTTGCCGAAGTGAATCGGTGACTACATGCTATTGTCATCGATCAGTGCTGAAGAATGGGCGATCATCGGGCTTTCGCTCCGGGTCAGTCTGACAGCGGTCTTCGCGATGCTGCCGATAGCTTTTGCCTTGGCATGGTTGCTCGCGCGCTATCGTTTTCCTGGCAAATTGATGCTTGATGCACTGGTGCATTTGCCGTTGGTGGTGCCACCGGTGGTCACCGGCTGGCTACTGCTGCTTCTGTTTGGTCGGCAGGGTGTTTTTGGTTATTGCCTGGAAAGCTGGTTTGGCATCAGTCTGTTGTTTCGCTGGACGGGCGCAACGCTCGCGGCAGCAATCATGGCGATGCCGCTGATGGTGCGCGCTATCCGGCTGTCGGTTGAGACAATCGATCGACGATTGGAGGCTGTCGCCCAGACGCTCGGAGCCGGCCGTGTCCGGGTCTTCTGCACTATCTCGTTGCCACTCGCGGCTCCGGGCATATTGGCTGGCATGATCCTGGGTTTTGCTCGATCGATCGGGGAATTTGGCGCCACCATTACCTTTGTGTCCGATATACCAGGGGAGACCCGAACACTGCCGATCGCCATCTATTCCGCACTGCAACTGCCGGACAGCGAAAATGCGGTATTGCGGCTGGCACTGATTTCGATTGCGCTGTCGCTCGGCGCGTTGATGGCATCCGAATGGCTCGCGAGACGCATGGGCAGGGGCGACCATGTCCTTTGACATCCATGTCCGTTGCCGACTGGGGGCCAATCATCTGGCCATAGACATTGCCAGTTCCAGTGCGATCGTCGGCCTATTTGGTCCATCTGGGGCAGGCAAGAGCAGCCTGCTCAACATGGTGGCCGGTCTATTACGTCCCGATGAAGGTCGTGTCGCGATTGCCGGGGGCACGTTGTTTGACAGCGCCGTCGGCGTAGACCTGCCCATCGCGCAGAGGCATTGCGGCTATATTTTTCAGGATCTGCGCCTCTTTCCGCACATGAGCGTGCGCCGGAACCTTATTTATGGCCGAAGGCATAGTGGGGGCGGCGCGCTTGATATGCCAGCTATCGTCGACATGTTAGGCATCGGCGATCTGCTTGAGCGCCGGCCACATTCTCTCTCCGGGGGGGAGGCGCAGCGTGTGGCGATTGGGCGTGCCTTGCTAGCCAATCCTCATTTTTTGTTGATGGATGAGCCATTGACGGGCTTGGACCAGGGCCTGAAGGACCAGATACTGGAGCTTATACGCAAGTTGCACGCGGCCACATCGATCCCGATTCTTTATGTCAGTCACGATCGTGCAGAATTGGAGGCGCTGGGAGCCGACCTTGTCTCGATCCGTCCGTTGAAAACCGGAGATGGGGCGGGGCTTTGAGATGATGGTGTGCGCGATCCGTAGAAAAACAATCGGCGATCAGGGCGCGCTGAAGCCGTAACGGCCAAGGATCGCCCGGCCCTGCGCCGACAACAGGAAACGGCGGAAGCCTTCCGCGTCGCGGTGGCGGCTGGCGGTCAGTCGCGCCACCGGATAGCGGATCGGCGGATGGCTGTTCGCCGGGAAAGTGCCGACCGTCTGCACCGATTTGGAGGCGCGGGCGTCGGTCGCATAGACGATGCCGAGCGGGGTGGCACCGCGCTCGACCAGGGCGAGGGCAGCGCGCACGCTGTCGCCGCGCGCGACCTTGTCCGCGACCGAGGGCCAGACGTTGAGCGCGGTGAGCGCCGCCTTGCCATATTTGCCCGCCGGCACGGCGTCGGGATCGGCCATGGCGAGGCGGCCGCCGTTCAGCGCTGCGGCCAGCGGCATATTGCGGCCGATGCGCAGTCGCACCGGCTTGCCAGCCGGGGCGACCAGCACCAGCCGGTTGCCGGCCATGTCGGCGCGGCTGCCGCGCGCGACGAAGCCGGCCTTCTGGATATCGTCCATCCAATCCTCGTCGGCGGAGGCGAACAGGTCGGCGGGCGCGCCGGCCTTGATCTGCCGGGCCAGCGCCGAGGAGGCGGCGAAGGACAGGACCGGGCGGGCATGGCCCTGCCGCGCCCAGGCATCGGCGGCGGCATTCATCGATTCCTGCAGGCTGGCGGCGGCAAGCACGAGTGGCCCGCGCTTGTCCTGCGCGGCGGCCCAGGATGGCGACAGCAAAAGGGACAGGAGCGCGAACGCGCGCAGCAGGAGCGGAATCGGAGAGAAGAAGCGCATGGCCGCCTTGTGCGCCCGGCGCCGCGGCCATGCAATTGTCGGCACATGCTTTTGTCGCCGCGTCCGATCCGCTAAGCAGACGCCGGTGACGCCGATCCTTCCTCCCTTTGTCCGTTCCGGCCGGACCCGCGCAGCCCTTTGACATGGCAGTGATACGCACGCTTTGCGGCCGGTGCGGCGTCGGCTGTGGCCTGCGCGCCATCACCGGCGATGATCGCGACCTGATGGTCGAGGGCGACCGGATGCATCCGGCCAATGCCGGGCGGCTGTGCGGGCGCGGGCTGGAGATCGCGGAAGAGGTCGGGCTGGACGGGCGATTGCTCCAGCCGATGATAGACGGTCGGCCGCAACGCTGGGAGAAAGCGATCGCACAGGTCGCGCGGCGGCTGTCGGCGGTGATCGCCCAGCATGGCCCGGACAGCGTGGCGCTGCATGTCGGCGGCGGCCTGCTGACCGAGGATTATTATGTCGCCAACAAGCTGATGAAGGGCTTCATCGGTTCGGCCCATGTCGATGCGGGCTGGGCCGCCAATGATGGCGCGGCGCTGGCGCAGCGCGCGGCCTATGGCGAGGATGTGATGCCCGCCGCCTATGAGGATATCGAGCGGGCCGAACTGATCCTGATGGTCGGCGCGGATCTGGCGCAGGATCATCCGGTGCTGAACGCGCGGATCGCGGCGGCGCGGGCCGAGCAGGGCGTCGAACTGCTGTTGCTGGCGGCGCCGGGCGAGGGGACGAGCATCGAGGCCGACCTGCGCATCGAAATGCCGCGCGACGGCATGGCGTCCTGGATAGCCGGACTGCTGCGCCATTGTCATGATGTCGGCGCGACCGATGGCGACTATCTGGCGCGCAGTGTCAGCGTGCCCGACGATTTCTGGGCGCAACTGCGGACCCGTCATGATTTGTGGTCGGTGGCGCGCAGTTGCGGTCTGTCGCCGGTGGACCTGCGCGCGCTCTATGACCGGATCGCCGTCGTGCAGCGGATCGTGACGCTGTTTGGCGGCGCGGACGAGGGGCTGGCGCGGGCGGTGATCGATTTCCATCTGGCGACGGGGCGGATCGGCAGGCCGGGGGCGGCGCCCTTTGCCATGACGGCCGCGGCAAATGGCATGGGCGGGCGCGAGGTCGGCTGCAATGCGAGCGGCCTCGCGGCGCATCGCGGCTTCACGGCGGAGGCGATGGCCGAAATAACCCGTTTCTGGTCGGCCGAGGCGATGGCGACCGGGCCGGGACTGGACGGCGCGGATCTGGCCGAAGCGGTGCGGGACGGGCGCATCCGCGCGCTGTGGAGCATAAGCGGCGACGGCATCGATCCGGCCTGGCTGCGCGCAGCGCTGGACACGGTGCCGCTGGCGATCCGCTCCACCCCCTGGGCCGATGCCGAACGGGATGGGCGTGGCATCGCGCTGCCATCGGCCAGTTGGGTCGAGAAGGACGGCACGCTGACCGGGGCGGACCGGCTGATCAGCCGCCAGCGCCGGCTGTTCCCGCTGCCCGGTGAAGCGAAGCCCGACTGGTGGATCGTCACCCAGGTCGCGCGCGCCATGGGCTGGCAGGCGGCCTTCCATTATGAATGGGCGGCGGAAATCTATCGCGAGCATGTGCGCCTGACCGCCTATGGCAATGACGGCGCGCGGCTGCTCAATCTGCGCCGCCATGCCCCGATTTCCAACCCTGCCTATGACGAGTTGACCCCCTGGCGCTGGGGCGAACTGCCGTTCGACGAGGGATGCTTCCCGACGCCGGACGGTAAGGCCCGCCTGCTGCCCCTGTCCTAGGGACAATCGACATTCAGCCCTGACGGCCTGCAAATGGCGGTTCTCCGCGCTTCCGCTGCTCACGTACTTTGAGTACCCTGGCCTCCGGGTCACGGAAAAGCACCATTTTCGTGACGTCATCATCTGAATGCCGACCGCCCCTAGAGGATTGCCCAAGTCCCGCCCACATTCGTCATCCCAGCGGAAGCTGGGATCTCTCTTTTCTTGGGCGGCAACAAGGGAGTGGGATGCCAGCCTTCACTGGCATGGCGGGCGAGGAGCGACTCGCGCCTCCCCCTCCTTCCCCCGCAAAGAACAACGGCCCGCCCTCCCCCGCAAGGGGTGGCGGTCCGGGGAGGGGGATTGCCCGCGTCCAGTCGGGCAATCCGGGGAGGAATTTCAGGACTTGCCCGACCGGCGCGAAGGCCGGTCAGAACTTGCCCGGTCGGCCGAAGACCGATCAGAACTTGTAGGTCAGG